>JAHDHF010000046.1:15703-18309 GCA_020631455.1 Saprospiraceae bacterium | reverse complement strand
AAAATGATTTCATTTTGGCTTCTAAATCCACTTCATACGTTTCTTTATATTCGCTCATGAGCTGCACTCGCTCTTGTAAATACGTTGTCCAGTACGATCGTGTTGCCTGCTCACAGTCATTCATAGCACGCTCTTCTTCTACTCGATTATCTCGCAGAGAATGAAAATATGCTTCGGCTGCTTGCTTTGTATCCCATTCCTTGAGACTCTTATATTTTGCAATATTATCTACTACTGTCCAGCCAATATTCATCACTTTATCTTTCGGTGTAAATGTATTGGTAGCTTGACAGTACTTGCATGTGATATACTGAGCCCGAAAGACGTCTTTTTTAATTTTTAATAATCCGCCGCATTGGCTGCAATTAAAATCATCGTCCTGAAATTTTATTGCATGATTATAAAATTCAATAGAAAGCTCGCCCTCGAGCTCAACAGCAAATCGCTCGAGTCTATGATGTAATCTTTCTTGCAGCTTACTTGCTTTTAATGTCTGATCAAGATGCTCGTGAGATTCGACATAAAGCTGCATCTGAGGTCTCACCTTCGTATCAAACATCTCATCTACTTTCTGGATGACATCGAGCAGCTGAACGCGCATTGTTTGACATAGTCGCGTGCTTGGATTTAAATCATAATCGCTTTCACGTAAATTATCAAAAACTGCTTCCTTTGATTGTTCGAGTAATTCATGAAAACGGATTTCCATTTTTTGGAGATACGTATTCCATCGCTTGACAAGAGCCTGATATTCTGGCTTGTGAATATTACTCATCCCTTATTTTTATCGAGTCGAATATCGACATCCATAAATCGAAAGCCGCAATATTCACAAACAGAAAGCTGAACTGCTTCTGGTCGTGCTGCTCCACAATTTTCGCACTCCCGAGCTTTTGATTCGCTTTCTTTTCGCTTCTCGTATTGCTTTTGTGTCTCGTTGACTTTATTCGCTAGTTTTCTAAATGGATTGGACATTGCGAGTGATTTAAACCGATCTTCTGAGGATTTAAAAATACTTTAGAATGAGTCATAAATAAAAAAGCTCTCTTTAAAAGAGAGCTTTTTTATTTATTGAATACAAGTCCAAAAACTATGATGCCTTTTTCATGCTTTTAAATACTTGAATAGCATTAAGGCAATCTTCTTGTGTTAAACGCGTTAGCTTAGCATTTTCATCGTAAGAAAGACCATCAAAGTTAAAATAGTAGTTAACACCATCAATATCCTTGGTTCCATAACAAGAATGCGTTTTCTCGCCACCATCCATTGCTTCAAAATAGACAAAACTGTCTTCTTCGACATGCCAAGTGATATCAGTTCGAGCTGTCATAATCCATCTCTTTTGATCTTCCATATTGACTGAAATATATTCCTTGTATTCGTCATCATTCTTGAATTCTTCAATCGTTCCAGTATAGCCGAACATTTTCATCATTTCCTCGGCTTTCTTATCATTTTCAAATTCGTATTGCTTGCCTGGATAAATTTCTACAGTTGTACCAGTAAATTCATTGAATTCTGCTTTCCAATTTGGCGGAACAGTCATTTCTATTCCATCTAGTACGACAGTCTTCCATTCATCAGTAGACGGCCATTCGATACTTGCTTCTTCTACAGCCGGAGCCGAACTTGTATTTGTTTCTGAGCTTGAATCATCAATATTTCCGCATTGGAAAAAGATACAGCACAGGCCAGCTAAAAGCCAGAGTTTTGAGATAAGGGTTGTATTGTTCATGATTTGTTTATTGGGATTAATAATTCACTCCAAAAATAATAACTTTTAATGGAGATAGAGCATCAAATGTCACTCCATATTCAAACAAATAAAATTAATTTTATCGTTATGGATTTTACTTATTTGTAATGTAGTCTATCTAGAGCTTACATCTACGAGCATGATGTCAGTGGGTTTCCGCAAAGCCAACTTGCCTCGATCCAACCAACTGTACCTTTATACTCTACTTGTACCCATTCGCCACACATATCTTTCAGCCTTAGTCCATATGATTCATGATCAAGTACTTTAACAACGTTTCCGTCTTTGGGCTTATCCAATAATTGCAAATCTTGTCCAGCATAATTTCTAGTGCTAACTGATATCACGGAGCCATGAATCCAACCTATACCTCCAGGTATTTCAATATCATCTTTCATGCTGCCAATGGGGCCTTTTATTTTAAACCATCCGTTCTTGGATTCGGTCAACGTCAAGAAGAATTCATTTTCTTCATCTCCTCTGACTAATTGCATAACTTTATCTCCTGCAGGATTTTTTCGAATATTGGTTCCTGAATCATCTGGATCATTCAAATACACGTCAAGCTTATTTGGAGAACATTCTGTTGCAGCCTTAGGTGCTATTTCTTTATTCTGATCTACAACAGTAGCTTCTATACTCTTGTCTTGACCTGCAACAACAGTTGGGCTACTGGCATCATTGGTTGTGGAATTGCTTCCACAGGAACTTAATAAAGCAATTACACAACTGAGAATAAATACTTTCTTCATGTTTTTCTTGTTTAAGGGGCATTTATTTAGTCAATATACATAATGCGATCTAATACAGGAGCTACTGTTTGACTTTTCGTTTTTACAAGCAGCTTGGA
>JAHDHF010000046.1:0-15603 GCA_020631455.1 Saprospiraceae bacterium | reverse complement strand
AGTGCGTTTGCCATTTCCATGCTGTTTTGCATGTGGACGTTGTCATCCGAGCTGCCGTGTACGAGGAGATAGTCGCCTTTGAGATCGGCTGCAAAATTGACTGGTGAGTTTTTCTCGTAGCCGTCTGGATTTTCTTGCGGTGTGCGCATATAGCGCTCAGTGTAAATCGTGTCGTACCATTTCCAATTGGTGACTGGCGCGACAGCGATCGCAGCTTTGAAAATATCCGAACCTTTGAGCAGCGCGAGTGATGATAAATAGCCGCCATAACTCCAGCCAAAAATGCCGATGCGCGATTTGTCTGTAAAGTCTAGTCCGCCGAGATATTTCGCGCCTTCGATCTGATCAATTGCTTCGTACTTGCCGAGCTCTAGGTATGTGACTTTCTTGAAGTCTGCTCCGCGTGCGCCTGTGCCACGATTATCAATACTCGCTACGACAAAGCCTTGCTGCACGAGCATCTGAAACCACCAGTAATTAAACGCATCCCAGCGATCAGTGACTTCTTGGCTACCTGGTCCGCCATAGCAAGTCATGAATACTGGCGCATTGTCACCTGTTTTGATTCCAGCTGGTTTGATCATCCAGCCATTCAGCTCTGTGCCATCATCCGTCTTGAAGGTAAAGAATTCAACTGGCTGTGCATTGTATGTTTTGATCTTTGCTGCGAGCTCATCATTATTTTGAATTGCGCGAATTTGTTTACCGCTGCGATCACGCACAGTCGTCACGCCTGGGGAATTAGCTGTACTAAAACGATGGACGAAGTAGTCATACGTGCTGCTCCATTCTGCTGAGTGCCAGCCTTTTTCTTTGGTGAGTTGTTTTTTCTTTTTGCCTTTAAGATTGACACAATAGACGTGACGCTCAAGCGGCGATACTTCAGCTGATTGATAATAAAAAATTCCATTTTTCTCATCAACGCCGTAAATGCTCGTTACATCATAATTACCTTTTGTGAGTTGAGCAACTTGTTTGCCGCTCATATTCATCAAGTAGACGTGATTGTAACCACTTTTTTCGCTGCTCCACAAAAAATGCTTTCCATCGTCTAGAAAGCGGAAACGATCGAGTTGTGCCTCTTCGATATATTTTTCATCCTTTTCTGAGTACAGTGGCTTCGTCTCGCCTGTACGTGCATCTGCTAGGAGCAGCTCAATCATACTTTGATGGCGATTCATAATGACTACACAGAGCGAATGTGCTTGCGATGTCCAGCGCAGGCGCGGTATGTAGCGATCTTGAGCGCGCGGCAATTGTACGTCACGCATTGTTTTGCTACTCAGATCATACATGTGTGCTGAGACACGTGAGTTGGTTTGTCCAGCTTTCGGGTATTTAAATTTAGAATACTCAGGATGCAAATCATTCGTGTACATCGGCATGATGAACTCTGGCACTTCGCGCTCATCAAATCTCAAATACGCGATGTATTTGCTATCGGGCGACCAATAGAATGCTTTTGACATGCTGAATTCTTCTTCGTAGACCCAGTCAGCTGAGCCGTTGATGATTTCATTCATCTTGCCATCACTTGTGATTTGCTCTTCTTTGCCAGTGGCGAGATCAGTGATGTAGATATTGTTTTCTCTTACAAACGCGACCTTCTTGCGGTCAGGACTCATCGTCGAGTACATCTGCTTGCCGCCACGCGAGACTGGCGTCATTTTTTGAGTCTCACGATCGAAGATGAAGAAATTGGCTTTGCTACTGCGGCGATAAATGCGCTCTGAGTCGCACTTGAATGTAATGTATCGCTCGTCATCACTCATCTTGTAGCTACCAAATTTCCCAGGAAATCCAGTCTTGCTGCTTTTAAATTTTTCTGCTTCAAAAATGGCTTCACCGACTTCTTCGCCCGTTGTGATATCTGATGCTTGGAGTGTTCCTTTATTATTGACGATATATGATGTACCGTCATTCATAAAATTGAATCCAGAGACAGACTTCGGATAAAACTTGTATGCGCCCCAAAGATCTTCAAGCGTGATTTCTTGTTGAGCGAATGTAGGCGCGGCAAAAAGCAGCAAAAACGCAGCGAGTGCGCATGATTGAAAAAGCTTCATGTGTAGACTTCTATATGAGCCTACAAAATACTGCTACAATTTTGTGAATCGCGCAATGTAGATGACATCTTCTGTGTAGACATTGATGACATAGACGCCCGCTGCCAGATCAGCAACATGTAATTGTTCAGATTCTACCTGTGTTTGCTCCTTGACGATCTTGCCTTGTACAGTCAGAATCCGAAGCGATGCTCCGCGTAGTAATGAAGGCAAAACAAGTAGATCAGAAGTGACAGATGGAAAAATCTCGAGTTGCTTGACTTGAGGAGCAGAAGTCGTCGATGTCAAATAAGAAAGATCATGTTTTTCAACGACGTAGGCGTTGACTGCATTGCCAGTGAAAATAATATCCAGCGCCTCTGTTCCATCAGGGCGCACTTCAGTAAAGTTGGATTCACCTGGAGAACGTATCCCCCAATTGATAAATGTATTTCCGTTTGGCAATCGCTGCAAGCTGCCCATTGCTTTGCTGTAGCGATTGGATACTTCTGGATATTGCCAAACTAAAGTTGCGGTCATATTGACGAGATCGAGTTGATATTCTTTTGCTCGACTTTCAGGCACAGGATGCCAATTTCCATTATCAAATAAAATGATATTTCCATTGGGTAATTCTTGCACATCATGCGGATGCGAAAAGCCGCCTTGCGCATCATTAATAAATACAAAGTCAGAATTTTCGCCACCAAGCCGCCATAGAATAGAACCCGTTAAGCGATCAATTTTTGTGATTTCATCCATGTGCCGATTGCACAACAGAATATTTCCGTCTTGCGTTTTGAAAACTGCATTGGCGTGCACATTATCAACTGCAAGTGCTGCAAATGGCAAATTATCATTCATGTCCGTCACGAGAAAATGATCGCGGGCACGCCATTGCCAAGTGAGATTATGATTGGCATCAAACTCTTGTATCACAAACCATAAGACTGGCTGCGTCGCTGATCCGCCGAGTGCAGATAAATCCATTCGCTGAGGATCATAGGCGCCGAGATATGTCGTGCCATCTGCCTCGCGGGTCATGATATGAAAATCAGCTTTGTAGCCATTTGCACATCGCAAAGTATCGACGATTTGCAGCTGCTGATCAAGCAAGACAAAACCATTGTCCGTACTATCCGCAGGCGATTTATGATAATATGCAAACATCCCATCATCCAATCTCCGAAACTGATACATATCACTCACCGAAGGAGCAGTTGCAATCGCGGCTAGAGAATCAGTCGCTATCAGACTTGCATAAAAACTGCTTGACCGTAGCCCAAGCACCAACTCTCCTTCAGCAGGATTGTCGTATGCCAAAAAACTAAACGGTGGAAGCTGCGCAGAAAGACTCCCAATACACAAACCACAAGCGATTATTATTAAAAGTCTATCAAGCATACACAAAACTACAATTGAAGATTTAAGATTGTTTTTAAAAGAACGAGTTGGGGCTGTCCTCCTGCCGACATGTACGGCAGGAGGCCGGGCTATGCGCAGTACGGTAGCCTAGCTTTTTGTGAGAAGACCCCAGACTAAAGTCTAGGGCAACTTTCTCACAAAAATCCGCTCGCAAGCTCGCGCTGCTTCTATCCCTCAGCTAGATAAAAAATTATAAATAAAAATAAAGCTAGTATAAAACCAAAAGCAAGAAAATAGAATATGTATACCTGTTTCAAGTGTTTTACCACGCCACAAACTACTTGAGTATCCAAAAAACTGAATTAGTAAACGAAGAAACCAGAATACACCAAACCCTAAGCTAATGACTTTACCAAATTCAGTATTCACCAGTTCATCAGACCAGCCAACACAAAGCAACCCCATTAAAAAAACAACAAGAGCAACGAAGAATGTATGAACAATCATCATTTCCTTATTAATCAAACTCAGTGACTCAAGTTCACTTTCCCATTTAAAGTACTTTGGAAAAGTCAAATGAGAAAGTGCTAGAGCAATAAAGAGAACACCTATTATTTTAATGTGAATTTCCATTCTTTGATAATAAAAACACTGAAACAAATGGTGTGATTTTTACCTCCTCACTAAATATGAAACCGGACTTATCAAATGTCGCATACCAACTTTTCCGTGAGAGAAAATGAAAAAAACCGATTGAATACGCTAGAAAGTTTGGGAAATCTCGAAGATGTTCTACAACAATTAATTGGCCATCATATTTTAATATTCTATAGAGCTCATCAAAAAAAATATCACGCTCTTCCGCATTACGAATTTCGTGAACAGAGAGCATTGCAACAATTTTATCAAATTGATTAGTTGCGTATGGCAGCGATGTTGTACTGACCCTTAGAGAGTGATCAGATAAGGGATAAGCTTCTCGAGCGCGCTTTATTGAAACTTCAGTATGCTTTTCCTGATCATAAAAATCACAAATATGCAGTTCGACCGCTGGGTACAGTTCACGAATAAGTTCGCTCGTTTCATCAAACCCCGCATTTATATTTAACACAATATCACTTCCTTTAGGAGTAAACCAATGAAGCTCATACAAATCCGAACAATCGTAAACATAAAATGAAACCATCAGTGAAACCACTGTCATCCAAATTGCCAGAAACAAGCCTACATATACTAAGGAAAGCAATAAACCCGACAAAAAAGTAAGCACTATGATTCCACAGAAAGTTACAAAGGCAGCCGCGGCATAAAAATGCCAGTTAAATCGAATGATATTCCATACGCCTTGATATGGTTTACGTTTACTTACCATTGTTCAGTTATACCTTTTTCCCAACTGTAAGGTGTATCACTAATTAGAAATGCACTCGCAAGTTGTGGCGATTCTAATTCAAATTGTGAAAAGAAGCTAAAGTGAGAGTTTAGAACTGTAATAGGCTGAGGATTCCAATTTTGACGGACACCTTTTACTATGCAAACAGAGTTTTTGCGTTCGTCTACCGAAAATGTAAATGGCATAGGCCCCGCAAATCGCCTTGCTTCTTTCCATGTCGCGAAGGGTGAATTCTCAGGAAGCAAAGCTTCCACTTCATTGGTATTTATTTTACAACTCATAGAAAAGTCTGCTAATGTAGAAGCAACATTAAGACAGCCTTTTTGCTCTGCATGCTTAATATCAACAATATCATACTTGTAATTAGTAAACATATCTCCCAATATTTTCATTTTGCGCTTGTCTGTTTCTGACTTGATAATATGTAGTCCTCTAAGTCGCTTACCTTTTTTATTTCTATATCGAACAAAAATTCGATAGCCAGTTAAAAAGAATTCACTTCCAAGAAATTTAGGAAAGAAAGAAGGGCGCAAGTCACGAGCTTGGACCATTGCAATTGCAATGAATCCATATTTATTTTGAAAGGAATCTACCTCAAGATACTTTGGAATAAATTTAACTAATTTTTCAACAGGAAATGAATACGTTAATACAATTGATTTATCAAAATACGCTTTTACAGGAAATGGATGAGCTTGAATGAATTTCATTTGATATTTTGTTTATCATTCAAAACAAATTCATGCATATAAACGAGAACCACAAAACACAATGCAAAGACAACATTTAAACGCCCCCAAAGCAACAATTCAGGAACGCACATAAACTCGACTATATTCATGCTTACAACAAGAATAATTTGTAGGATTGTATTGAGTCGACTTTGTATTCTAGAAAGAACCCATACAGCCATACAGATCTCTGCAACACCAATTAAAAAAATCAATTCTGTCGAATACGTTTCACTTATTACAGCTGCTACGATATCTTGATGCCTAGGCACAAAACCAAGCACTTTACAAAAAAGCCCATTTAAAAGCCAGACAAGAGCAATACAATATGTCAGCAACTTTTTCAAATGAATTCTTCCATTACTCTTTAAAAGTCAATTACATATCAAACAATCTAATTGTACTATGGTTGATCTAACAATTAAAATTACCGAATAACACCAAAACAGCATTTGGCGACAAAATTTCGTTTCTATCACAATGTCGAAGTGCAGTACATTTGTCACATTAAATCAATACCCATGATTCGATCTATACTTTTTTGTCTTTTTTGCTTAGCAGCACAATTTGGCTTTAGCCAAGCGGAGGTTAATTCTTACGATTTTAATACCGCTACACTCGGTTTTTATGCTCCGCTCAGTGGCGCTACAGATGTCACCAATGGCGATATCTGGGATGACGAAGAATATGTCATCGCCATGCCAAGCGGCTCAAATTTTCAATTTGCGGGTACTCCGATCACCGAAGTGATGATCGAAACCAATGGCATTCTTATTTTGAATAGTGACATCAATACGATGCTTGTTCCGTTTTATGCTGATTTGATTGATCGTACAGATTTTACTGGCGACTCGCTCGGAGTATCACCGATTTACTTCGACATTTCAGGCACAGCAGGCAGCCAAGTCATGACTGTCGAATGGGCGAATGCGGGTTTCTTTGATGGCGACTCACTTGATTATGTCAATTTTCAAGTCAGATTATTTGAGGCCGATCAGCGTGTAGAGTTTGCTTATGGTACGAGCATAATCGTCAGCACAGTAGATGCATTTGATGGCGAAAGCGGCCCAGCAGTAGGCATTATCGCTTGGGATGATATTGCGGAAGAAGTCGCAGGAGGTACAACACTCTTAGGTGATCCGAACAACCCGATGTCGATGACACCGCAGCCAGTTGATTTGACCTTCTTAACTGGGCTGCCAGTTGACGGGATGATCTATGATTGGTATCTAATAACAGCCTCTTCTCAAGAGCTGCCGAATGGACTCGAAGCAATGACGCTCTTCCCTACTCTTGTACAAGGCAATCAACTTACTGTAAGTTTAGACTTGACTCACACCTTGGATGCTACGCTTATCATCAGCAATCAAGTCGGTCAAATTGTGCAGCAGAACGCTTATACATTCGATGCTGGCAGTCAGCAATTTGAATTGTCAGTAGAAGGGTTGGCTGCTGGAGCTTACCAAGTATCAATCATAGATGGCACGCGCTCGATCAGCTCTCGATTTGTCAAGATCGACTAAGGAAGCAAGACTGCCTCTGTCGCTTTAGTAGCGAGCTCGGTCACTGTGTCGATCTCCATATTTGGGCAGCCGTAGCCACGATTGCATGATGTACCGAAGAGTACTGTAGCTGTCAATACGATTGCGCAAAGTGCTGAAAATGTGGATCGCTTCATAGTTGTGTCATTAGATGTTTTTACTGAACGCAAATATCTAACCGATTATGATGCGCTCTTCAAAAAAAACAGTGCACTTCATACATTGTTGAATCATTTTTTTGGGGCTGCCACCGATTTCACTTCGTTTATCGGTGTCGGGCTATACGCAGTACGGTAGCCTAGCCGCTGTTGCGCAGCGTCCGCTCGCAAGCTCGCGCTGCTTCTATCCCTCAGCCGTTTTTTTTCTCATAGCGGATTTGTTCAACTTTAGTCATCTCAAACGACTCTGAGAGATCTCACTTCCATCCGAATCTCAAGTTTAGGTTTAAAATCTTGTCATTCAATATTCACTTTTACTAAACGTGTGATTTCTCCTTGCGTCGAAATGACAGATTTTTTTATAAAAAAAATTGTGGACAAGCGCTGCGAAGTGGTGCGAACGAAGTGAAGCAGATGCGCAGCGTAGCAAGCAGCCGAGCGAACAGCGAGCCACGGAGCATAGCGACCCCGACAAAAAAAGCTCACGATGTAGATCGTGAGCTTTTTTTGTCGGGGATGGCCCCAAATAATTACTTGAAAATTATTCTTCGACTTGCGCCATGATGCGGAGTGTCGTGATCTCTGGCGATGTATTAGACATGACTGTTACTTCGTTCATGACTTCGCCAAATTTGTTTTTGCTATCAAATTTGACTTCGATCTCGCCTGTACCTCCTGGTGGGATTGGCTGACTCGGCCACTCAGGAACAGTGCAACCGCAAGAGCCGCTCACAAATTCAATCAACAAGTCTTTTGATCCAGTATTTGTGAATTGAAATGTATGAGTGCGGACATCACCTGATGTCAACTTCCCAAAATCAAATTCTTTTTTTTTAAAGGAAATAGAAGCGCTACCTGAAGGCGACGGCGTGCTTGGCGTGATGATACTGCCTGTATTGCGACGGAGTGGCGCTCCTTGATAGTATTTGCTCTTGTCATACTCAACGATACGGAATTCTGTACGTCTGTTTTTCTGACGTCCTTCTGGATAATCTTGTCCGTTGGCTTTTCTGTTTGGAGCGACTGGCATTGCTTCTCCAAATGATGCTGGAAGTAGGCGACCATTGCTGATACCTGCATCGAGCAAGTACTGAACTGCACTCGTAGTACGTCGAGCTGAGAGCTGATCATTGTATGGATTAGAACCTAATGCATCTGTGTGAGATCGGACTTCGATCACGAGGTCTGGATTGGACTTGAGTATATCGATGATATTATTGAGCGTCACTTCTGCATCTGATCGGATAAATGACTTGTCAAAATCGTAGTAGATCGTATCGAAATATGGTAGCGGCGGACGATTGACAATGACTGGTGGATCTGGGACAATGACTGGCGGTGGTGGAGGCGGCGGTGGCGTCAAGAATACATCCACGCTGATAGGCTCGGTTTTACCGCGACCCATATTTTTTGTGCTGACAGTTTTTTCGTCAGACTCGTAAGTTTCTTTTGTAGCTCTGATCGTATAGTCACCTCCTCTAGGAAGAACAAATGCAAAATCATTACTTACTGGATTTGTCTTAGTAAAGAGCAAATCGCCGTCAGCATTGAGTACTTCGATTGTTGTACCTGCGAGTTCTTCTTTAGACTTTGCATCAAATGCAAGGACGTTGAGTGGCACATCTTGTAGAATCAATACATACCAGATATCATCGCAGCATGTCGGACTTTTGAGTGATTTACCGCCTTCGCGATTGGAGACGACGTAAGCATCAAAACCATTTTGTGCTTCTGAATAGTACATATCATCTACTCGAGAGTTGACGCCGATTCCCATATTTTCTGGTGTGCCGAAGTTGCTACCGTTAATTGCAGACTTAAACACATCATAACCGCCGAGCCCTGGAAGACCAGTTGAGCTGAAGTATAAATTCTTGTCTTTGTAGAATGGTGTTTCTTCATCACCTACAGTATTGATGCTTGAGCCTGCATTCATCGGGCTGCTAAATGATGCTCCTGAACCGACTGCATAGAAGATATCAAAACCACCTTTAGTACCTGGACGATCAGAAGCAAAGAAGAGTGCCTGCTTGCCTCCCACTGTTCCGATGGCTGGATGCTTGCTTGTAAATGCATCGCCATTGATTCCATTTACTTTTTGTGCACTGCCCCATGAGCCGCCTTCCATTGTGCTGACATATATGTCACATGTATTAAGGAGATTGCCGTCTAGATAGCAACGTGTGAAATACATTGTACCGCCATCTGGCGAGATGTGTACGTTGCCCGTGTGTGTTCCGCTCTCATTGATACCATTTCCGAGTGCTTGGACATTTGAGAATTTATCTCCGCTTTTATCTGCGGAATAAATCTTAGAAAATTGCTTTGCTCCGCCATCTTCTGTAAAGATGATCGAGTCTGAGCGAATGGCCGCAAAGAACATTTTATCATCACCTAATTGTGATGGAGAATAATCTGTGAATGACGTATTAACGTTGTCAAGATTCGTTAATTCAATGCCTTCATTTGGAGACATTTCAGCAGCCATCTCAGCTCCCGTGATTTCAGCAGAAGCAAGGGCTTTTAACTTATCATCAGATGATGATTCAATAAACTTTTCAAATTCTGCAACTGCTTCTTGGTATTTTCCATTCATTTTCATGCAGCGGCCAAGGAAAAAGCGCGCATTTGGATAATCTCCTTTTCGATCTTTGCTCGCTAGACGGTTATACCATTTTTCAGCTTTCTTAAAATCACGAAGCTTGTACTGAAGGTCAGCAATTGTGCTGATGACTTCTTTATTGTTTTTATCGTCTTCGTAGACTTTTTCGAACCACTCTAAGGCATTGTAGATGTCGCCTTGAGCGAGTTTTTCTTTTGCAATTTTTAGTTTTTTACCAGGCTTAAGACCGCCCACTGGTTGTGCAAAACCGAGTGATAAACACAAAAAGCTGCAAGTAAGTGTAAACAGAATTTTCTTCATGAGTGTAGGGTAATACCGATGAGATCAAAGAGGGTGTAAAATTCTTCTTGTATTAGAATCTTGGGCAGAAAAGGATGGGTTTGACAACAGGCGACTTGTAGATACGCGCGATATAAGAAAGTCCAACTTCAAAACCACCTCGAGAATTGGTTACTGGATTGAGACCTTGTAAGTTGACATCATATGAAGCGCCTACTTTAAATCCTTTATAATCAAAACCAAATAATGCAACAACAGCATCTGCATCTGTAGGGCGATATCCAGCACCAAATAACAAGGTCATATCACGGAGCTCATTTAAATGAATACCATACATGACTTGGGCATTTAACTCTGAAGCCTTCGCCTGCATTTGGTACAAAACTGCTGGGCGTAAAACAGATCTCTTACCGAAATCTATATTTGCGCGCGCATGACCGACATAGCGGCGTGGCAACTTATCATCATCAAGTGTACCTGCTACTAAAAACGCATTATCAGGCTCGGCAATGTGATACACAGATCCACCAAATTCAAGATTAAAACGGCTTGAGAGGTAAGTATTAAGCACAAGTCCTGCTTGGAAATCTGGGTACGAGATATTTGTGTTCTCGAAATTAGCGATCTCAGCACTTGTCCCAACAAATGATCCGTTTGAATATTGATCTCTAAAAATCAAATCATTCGTATTTAATTTTTTCTGGACAATACCTCCTTGTACTCCAAGAGAAAGAACTGTATTGCCTTTTGCCCCCATTCCTAAGTGATATGAGATAGATCCCATAACAGTCAAGTTAGACAAAGCAGCGCTACCGGCTTGATCGTTGAGTACATAAGCACCTACACCAATCCAATCTTTTTTTCCAAATCCTCTAACGATAGGAGCATCTACATAAATTGAAGGTGTGCGGAACTGATTTTCGAGTATACTCGCCCATTGATCTCTGTAGATACCACCAACACGAAATGTTCCTTCGTATGCACCAGTCAAGGCTGGATTAAGTGTCAAAGGAGACATTGTAAAATGGCTAAAGTGGATATCCTGAGAGAATAGGCTACTTGAGCAAAGAAAAATAAAGCAAGAAAAAAGTAATGAACGTAAAGTCATAGACTGATGTATTTCAAACGTGTGGTTGAGGGTAGTGCAATTTACTCGGAAAGCGTAATGTAATCAAGGGAAACGACTTGAATTCTTACAAATCGTTTTCCTGAACTACAAAAATCATCGAATTAGGGTAACATCTCCACTAAAAGTCTCTTCAACTCCATTGTTTCTGCGGACTCGAATATAATAGACATAAGTATCAGAAGGCTGTAATTCACCTTTGTATCGACCATCCCAGCCAGTTGTAACGTTATCATGGACGCGCTCTCCCCAACGATTGTATACTTGGAAGTCGAGCACTTCAACTGTTCCTAAAATGAAGAAGTCATCATTTAAGCCATCTTCATTTGGGGAGAATGCATTCGGGATTGCAAAAGCTTCAAGCTCAAGTACAAAAACGGTCAATTGATCTGATACTTCTGGACAGTCAAAGTATGATACCGATACTGAATATGTAACCTCTTCTTGAGGCGATACATTGATATTGTTTCCTGTAAATGTGCTGCCATCACTTCCTGTCCAAGTATATGTATAGTCAGGATTGTTTGGTGCAGCAACAAGAGTTACATTTTCGCCAGGCTCAATTGTTAAATCACTGCCTACAGAAGTTGTAGGAGGTGTAAGTGAATTCAAGAAATATCCTGTCGTAATCTCACAACCATTGTCATCTGTGATAGTAACATTATATGATCCTCCAGAAAGTCCAGTCAACTGAGCCGTAGAGCCAGCACTTGCAGGATCCCAAGCATACGTAAGATTTGAACTCGTGCCAGGTGTGACTGTAAGCGAAATTTGTCCGTTGTCTTCACCACAATCTGGATCAATTGCTTGTGCATCATCAAGTACCGGACCAGTAGAACCAGTTATTGTTGTTTGAACGATTGATGTGCAATTATTGGCATCCGTAACAGTAACAGAATAATTTCCTGCAGTTAAATTAAAGGCTACAATTCCAGTACTGACGTTGCCCGACCAGTCATATGTAAACGGAGCAGAGCCACCAGCAACATTCAATTCAATTTGACCATTATTGCTACCACAATTTGTATTAATCTGATTTCCAATTGTCGCTACAGGAACATTTGGAGCTCCAGTCATGTCAATCGTTGTAGAGTTTGTACAGCTATTGGCATCTGTTACTGTAACGTTGTAGAAGCCATTCCCAAGTCCACTTGCTGATGATCCAGAACTAATATTTGGACTCCAAGTATACGTGTATGGACCTGCACCACCAGCAACGTTCAAATTGATAGAGCCATCATTTCCATTACAAGTTGGATTTGAAATTGATGGTGGATTAAAGATTGGGAAGCTCGTAGGAATATTAAGCGTGATTTGCGTAGGCGTTACGCAACCAGCAGCATCCGTTACAGTTATATCGTATTGACCAGCTCCTAGACCAGAAGCTGAATTTGTAGTCGAAACATTCGGACTCCAAGTATATGTGTAAGGAGCCGTTCCGCCAGTAGCATTTATGCCAATTGCTCCGTTATTGTTGGCACAAGTTGGGTCAACTTGATTCGTAATATTTATAGTCGCTGCTGCTGAATTCGTCAATGTCACAGAAGTAGGTGTCTCACAACCAGCTGCATCTGTCACTGTAATATTATAAGTCCCTGATGCTAGTCCTGTTGCTGCATTTCCTGAGCTAACATTTGGCAACCATGTGTACGTTAATGCTCCAGTACCGCCTGATGCTGTCAACGTAATCGATCCATCATCATTCGTACAAGAAGGATCAACTGACTGAGTATTGTCAATTGTAGGCGCAGCCGAATTCGCTAATGTCACAGAAGTGGGCGTCTCACAGCCTGCTGCATCTGTCACTGTAATATTGTATGTGCCCGCTCCAAGTCCAGTTGCTGCATTCGTTGTAGAAACATTTGGGCTCCATGTATATGTCAATGTTCCAGTGCCTCCTGATACCGTCAACGTAATCGATCCGTCATTGACACCACAAGCAGGATTTGTTGATTGAGTATTGTCTATTGTAGGCGCAGCCGAATTCGCTAATGTCACAGAAGTGGGCGTCTCACAGCCTGCTGCATCTGTCACTGTAATATTGTATGTGCCCGCTCCAAGTCCAGTTGCTGCATTCGTTGTAGAAACATTTGGGCTCCATGTATATGTCAATGTTCCAGTGCCTCCTGATACCGTCAACGTAATCGATCCGTCATTGACACCACAAGCTGGGTTTGTTGATTGAGTATTGTCTATTGTAGCTGCCGACGCAGAAGTTAATGTTGCAGGCTCAGTCGTTGTACAGCCATTTGCATCAGTTACAGTGACGGTATATGATCCAGCCCCAAGGCCTGTGGCTGTGTTACTCGCAGAATTCCCTGATCCAAAGTCATATGTATAAGCTCCTGTACCGCCTGTTACAGTAGTAACTGTAAACGATCCATCCATAGCACCACAAGTTGGATCAACTGTGCTTGTTTGAGTCACATCAAGTGCAGGAGGTGCCGTGACAGTAAATGTTTCTATCGTTTGGCAGCCAGCGCCTTCACTTACAGTAACAGAATAGTTTCCTGGAGCAAGTCCAGTAGCTGTTGCTGTTGTACTGACATTCGGACTCCATGTGTACATAGTCGGCGAGCCTGCTAATGTACTGATCGTAATCGTACCATTGTCACTATCTGAGCATGTTGCATTTGTACCTGCAACATCTGTGTCAAGAGCACAGCATTGCTGAATCGTGTATGTTTCTGTCACAGTCACGAGGCAACCATCTGAAGACTCAACAGTCAATGTAGCCGTAGCTGTTCCAGGTGTATTAAACGTAATTGTATGTGGACCAGGCGTATTTGCAGAAGCCGGTGTCCCACCACTAAATGTCCAAGAATAATCAGTGATTGTTCCAAGAGGATACGTTGAGCCATCTGTAAATGTAATTGTCTCTCCAGTACAGATTGAGTTATCTGGGTCAGAATCAGTAAAGGCAGCATCAGGACCGACAAACTCGCCAGTACCACCAAAGTCTATTTGAAATCCAGTACCAGTAGACGTGTAATTATTAACAGCTAGAGCATATGTAGTACCAGCAGTCATATTCAATGGTGCAAGAAAATTGTCCTTACAACCAATATTAGAAAAAATACAACTAAGAGGTTGACATCCTAAATCCTCAGAAAGATCAGTAGAGCCTGCAGCCAATCCTGTAGGCCCCATACAATCACTCGGGAAAATATTATCTCCAGCAGCCATACAACGCTCCACAATTTTACCAGAGCAATCACCAGGACCATTTGGAAGCTGATAAACAACAAAATCGAGATCGTCGCTTGGATTAGACGGCGTAAGAGTAAACTCGAGTGTCCCATTATTAGCTGCTGTCCAAACAAACCAAACACTATTCGTTTCCAAATTTGTTTCTACAATTGGCGATAATGGATCTTGAAAACAATTAGCATCATCAATTTCAAGGGGGTCAACACCAGAACCAACTACACTTTGTACATTGAAGCTTGACTTATCGCAAAGTATACTAGCCGTCGGACAATCACTTGTTGGAAATGCTGGCGGATTATAATTATTGACGCAAAGCTCAAATGTTCCTTCTTGTGCATTGGCCGCATCTATCCAAATGAAATATTGATCACCAGGTGTGAGACCACCTTTATACAGTTCAACAAAATTATTACCGGCTACATCTGACACACACTCAAGTTCAGTAAAGTTTGTTGCTAAAGCACTACAAGTTCCTTCTACCAATGCAATCTCAGGACTCGTAAGCGTACCACCTGGTGAAAGAGCTGAGGCTCCATTTACAGTGATCACAACATCAGTTGCTGTAGCTGTAAATGAATACCAAACATCATTATTCATTGCTCCCCAGCATGATGGCGGTGTATACAATAAAGCGTTTGAGCCAGTTGCACCGACAGTTGTCTCAGAAGCTGTACCAGAGCAATAGTTTGTTACATTCGGAATTACTGTCGCATTTGGACAATCATCTGACTGCGCCATAATGAGCTGAGCAGAGAAAAAAGAAGCGACAAAAAAGAATACGTGTATGAATGTTTTCATAGTGATAGAATCAGATTACGAAAGTAAGACTTGATGACAAAAAAATGATTGACCATTGTCAACTAAAAGTGAGTTGTGAATTGTGGGGCCATCCCTCGCCTACGCGATGCTTCGGCTTCGGGTCGCTATGTTGCGCAGCTCGCTGATCGCTCGGCCGCTCCACTCCGTGTCGCGTCTAGCCTAGCGGCTACTGCTTCACAGCGCTTGTCCACTCATGGTGCAAGCAGCTCACAGGCCTAGCGGCAGGAGGTAGTGCGTAGCAGACACGAGCGCAGCGATGTGGCCGAGCACACCCGCGTGAGACGCGACTACAAGGAGCGGCTGTCCGCGGAGT
>JAHDHF010000045.1:15071-18376 GCA_020631455.1 Saprospiraceae bacterium | reverse complement strand
AGTTTAAGAAAGATTTGGGGCCATCCGCGCCGAATAAATCGGCGCGGTCGCTATGTTTCGCAGCTCGCTGTACGCTCGGCCGCTCCTTCGTCGCGTCTGCCTATCGGCACTGCTGCACAGCGCTTGTCCATGCAGATTCTGGCTGAGGGATGGAAGGTGTTGTCTGAACTCTGCATGAATGAAATGAATGCAGAGAGAGTGCCGACCCCCGACTACTCAGGGTTGCAGCCCGACGCATAAAAAAGCTCCTAGAGAATTTCTCTAGGAGCTTTTTTTGTGGGGCAGCCCCTACTCTTTTTCTATTAAAATTAAGCTGCTGAGTTAAGCGTACTAAAATCAACTGGAATAACTGTAGAAACGCCTTGCTCTTGCATCGAAACTCCAAAAATTGTATTGACGGCTGCCATTGTTTGCTTGTTGTGTGTGACGATGATAAATTGACTATCGACACTAAACTTCTGAATAATGCGATTGAATTTATCAATATTGGCATCATCGAGCGGTGCGTCAACCTCGTCAAAAACACAGAACGGTGCTGGCTTTAATAAATACAAGGAAAATAAAAGCGCAGTCGACGTCAATGTTTTCTCTCCACCTGAAAGCTGATTAATACTCAACGGTCGTTTACCTTTTGGCTTAGCGACTATTTTAATACGAGAATCAAGCGGCTGCTCTGGATCTTCAAGTAATAAGTCGCAGGTATCGTCTTCGGTGAAAAGGCTTGTGAAGACATCTTTAAAATTGGTGCGCACTTGCTCAAAGCTGCTCATAAATTGATGTGTCGCTGTCTCTTCGATCTCAGTAATGATTTGCTCGAGGTCGGCTTTGGCATTGAGTGTATCATCACGTTGAGTGACGATGCTTACGTAGCGCTCATTCATGGTGTCATATGCTTCGACCGCCATTGGGTTGATATCGCCATAATTACCTAGGCGTTTACGGAGTTTTTCCATACGATCGATAAGCAGCTCCTCACCTTTGTCTTGCCATTCTTGAGCGACTGGATCATTGATGATGTCATTGACTTCGGTCTCAAATTCAACGCGGAGTCGCTCAGCAATACTATTCATTTGAAGTCTTACTTCTCCAAATGATTCTTTGAGTTCTCCGAGACGCTGCTGTGTTTGATTTGCTTTGCGCTGTATTTCGCGCTGCTTGTTTTCGAGATCAGTCACAGAGTTACGTGCCGAGAAATAGACTTGCTCTGTCTTAGAGAGTGCACTTTCTTTATCTTTTCGAGTTGAATACAAGCTCGAAAGTTCGTCACTGAGTTTCGCGATAAGTGTTGTTAGATCAGCAATTCCAGTTTCCGACTCTTGGATATTGAGTTTGTATTGATTCTGCTGATTCTCAAATTGCTCAAGTTGTGATTGTTTGTACTTGAGCTCTTGTTGAATTGCTTTGACAGCATTTTGCTGACGAATAGCTGCAATCTGCGCTTCGTTAAATGCAGCCGAAGCCCGATCAAGATTTTGGGATAAATCTTGGAATTGCGCATTTGTATTCGAGACAGATCCTTGTATCTCCTCTTGCTGCTCGCGGAGATTTGTCAGTTTCGATCCAAGTGATTCACCTTGCGTGACAAGCTCGTCGATTTTAGCGAGATTTTCTTCGCGATTGGTTTCGAGCTGCTTGGTATTAGTAGCAGCAGACTCGCGTCGCGTTTTAAATGCGAGAAGCTCACGACTCACTTTTGTCAATCGATTTTGCAATTCATTGACTTGTTTGCGATACTCGATATGCTTGAGCTGATCGATTTTATCTTTCTCTTTTTGCAGCTTGTATTGGAGATCTGTGCGTTCGCGTGATTGTTCTTCGATGAGTTTTTCGAGCTCTTCGAGGCGCTGCAAACGACCAATCTTGCTACTGCCTTGCGAAACAGCTCCTCCAACTGATCGCGCTGGAAACTGAATTCGGCTGCCATCGAGCGAAACCAATGAAACACCAGCAGGAATTGTAGACGGCATTTCGCCTTCAGCTACATACGCGCCGTGCATGATGTGATCGACAAGTACTTGATACTGCGACTTGGTCTTAACGACGCTTTTGAGTGCTGTCGCTGCTTCAAATGTGCTTTGATCTGCTTGTACAACTTGCTCTAAGCGATCTAAGACAAAAAACTGCGCTCGCCCTTTGTCTTTATCAGCAAGTAACTGAACTGCTTGAGCTACTTCGGCTTCTGTATTGACGACAAAATGATTCAAGAAAGAATCAAGAAATGCTTCAGTTGCTGCTTGATACTTTTTAGGAACATTGATAATATCGCTCAATAATGGTGCCCCGCCCCAAGACTTATCCTTTGATAAAAAGCGAATGCTCTCAGGAAAGCCTTCGAGATTTTGAACCATCGCATTGAGCAATTTGAACTCATTGCGATCACGATCAATGCTTCGATCGAGTTCATTGAGTTGCTCACGAATTGATTCGAATGCTTCGCGTGCTTTCTCGAGACCTTCTTCGCGCTCACGCTCGAGTTCTTCGACTTTTTTGAGCTCATCGCTCATATTGCCTTGCTGCGCTTCGAAGATTGTTAGCTGACTATCAAACTGCTTGATTTGAGCTTGCTTTTGCTCGAGCTCATCCGTAAACCGCTGAATTGAGCCTTGTAGATTGTCAATCGTATTTGCAAAAACTGCTCTATTTTTTTCAAGTTCAAAAATTTCGCGATCGAGTCCTTGTCGTTTATCTATGACTGCTTGAAGCTCGTCTTTAAGCTGACCGTGATTTTCTCTGACGTCTTTGAGCGCGGCTTCAGCTCTGAGGCGCTCATCTTCGAGCTGCTTGTATTCGGCTTCTGAAACACCAACTTTTTCGTTTAAAACGACAATTTCGGCGTTTGTTTCTTTGATTGATTCATCGCCGCGCTCTAAGTCGCGAGTCAAGCGCTTGATGGTGGTTTCCATCATCACTTTTCGATCTGCTGCCATTCGTTTGTCGCCTTCACGATCCCGAAGCGAATTGATCAAATCATTGAGATCTTTTTGTTTTTCGCTGAGCAGTTTCTCTTGATCGAGATTTGATTTTTTCGCTTGCTCGATGCCGACTTCATTTTGACCGATGTTGGCATTGAGCCCACTGAGCGTGTCTTCCGTCTCGGCGATCGACTCTTTAAGTCCCTTGTATTTGTCTTTAAACTGTCCGAGCTGGACTTTGGCAGCTTCTAGACTTACAATCTTGTATTCTTCCTTAAGCTCAAAGTATCTCTTTGTGCGTTTGGCTTGTTTTTCAAGGGATTTGAGATTGCCCTCGATTTCATGGAGCAAATCCTCTACACGCTCAAGGTCAGCTTCTGTCAGTTTGAGTTT
>JAHDHF010000045.1:2209-14971 GCA_020631455.1 Saprospiraceae bacterium | reverse complement strand
GATTTGCGCTTCTTCGTACCATTGAAGATGACGCTCGACATCTTGTCAGAACGCAACTCCTTGCTACGTTGCTCACCGAGCACCCAGCGTATGGCATCGACGATATTTGACTTGCCGCAGCCATTTGGTCCAACAATCCCGATGACATCTTCATCAAAATTGATGACTGTTCGATCGGCAAAACTTTTAAATCCGTGTATTTCGAGGCTCTTTAATCGCATAAGGCGGGGCGCGAAGGTAAATCAAGCAAAAGGAGCATGACTTACAATTGACTCATTTCTTATCTACAAATTGAAGTTGATAAGATGTTGATAAATGAAAAAGGATTTGGGGCTGCCCTCGCTGCGCGAGGTCGGGCTCTACGCAGTACGGTAGCCTAGCTTTTCAATGATTCGCCGCAGAATGAATTCCACGGCGAATCATTGAAAATCCACTCGCAAGCGAGTGCTGCTCCGATCCCTCAGCCCTTAAACAAATATGCGCTTGGGTAAATCACTAATGATATTTGCTTCTTGGGCTACATGTATCATTGTTTTTATGGCTGCTTTTCCCTCACCTGTTAAAGATCGAGTGAACTCATTTACATATAAGTTGATGTGTTTCTTCATGACTTCTTCATCCATTTCTTGGGCATGCTGTCTGACATAATCCTTTGTTTCTTCAGGATGTGCAAATGCATATTCGACACTTCGCTTTAAAACTCGCTGCACTTTTTCTTTGACATCTTCGTTTAATGTATTGAGAAGAGCAATCCCTCCGAGTGGAATTGCTGCTTCTGTTTTCTCTTCCCAGACAGAACCTAAGTCAGCAATTAAATGCAGCCCTCGGTCAGCATACGTAAATCGATTTTCATGGATGATGACACCAGCATCAACTTCACCATTCCTTACTGCAGCTTCAATATCAGAAAACAACATTGAAACAAGATTCACTGCATTTGGGTAAGCTGCTTTTAATAAAAAAGCTGCAGTCGTTAATTCTCCTGGAATTGCAATACGAGCAGAAGCAGCTTCAAAACTATTCGGATCATTTCTACAAATCAATAAAGGCCCAACACCCCAGCCGAGTGCGCTCCCTGAGTCAAGCATTTGATAATGATTGAGCATTCGCAGCCAAGCATGATAACTGAGCTTAGAAACCTCTAAATACTGATGTGCACACAAATTATTTAATTCCTCTACATCAGCCATAGTCACATCAAAAGACAAACCCTCAGTATCGATTTTATAATGCACCATAGCATAAAATATATGCGTGTCATTTGGACAAGGCGAAAAACCTAATGATAATCGTGTCATAAAAACTCGTATTTGATCCTGCAAATAACCGAACTTGCAGCCATGAAACAACTACCTGTATTTGATCCGCATGTCATTTATGAAGATAATCACTTAATTGCCATCAATAAACCAAGCGGATGGCTCAGTCAAGGCGATGAAACAGGCGATATGACTGCAGCAGATTGGGTCAAAAAGTACATCAAAAAGAAGTACAACAAACCAGGTGACGTTTGGCTTGGTATTGTACACAGACTTGATCGACCAGTGAGTGGCGTTTTACTTTTTGCTCGCACAAGTAAAGCTGCCTCGCGCATGACAGAATTGTTTAAGAAAAATGAAATTAAAAAAACGTATTGGGCTATAACAGAAGAACGCCCAGATCCTTTAGAAGGTACACTCAAAGGACTCTTACTGCGAGATCAAGAAAGTCGGAAATCAAAAATTTACTTTAAAGAAAGTAATCGAAGTAAAGGAGCAAAATTGGTAGAATTATCATATCAATTTCTAGCAGAACACGGAGCCCATAAACTCATAATTGTTAAGCCGAAAACAGGTCGAACACATCAAATTCGAGCTCAATTTTCGGCTGAAGGAATGCCTATACGTGGTGATATCAAATATGGTTTTGGTAGCTACAATAAAGATCGCTCGATTCATCTGCACTCAAGAAAATTAGAGTTTATTCATCCTGTCAAGAAAGAGCCAATATCAATACTTGCAAAAATTACAAAGCGAGATCAAATTTGGCAGCTTTTCCGTCATTTAGAATAATTGAAGATGAATATAGAAGACGCTCGAGAATATTGTCTATCCAAAGCTGCAACAAGTGAATCATTTCCTTTTGATGATACAACACTTGTCTTTAAAGTACTTGATAAAATGTTTGCTTTAATTTCCCTCAGAGATGAAAGGCAGCGAATTAATTTGAAATGTGATCCAGATCGAGCAATACTGTTGCGCGAAGAATATCCAGATTTCATTTATGCAGGGTATCACATGAGTAAAAAACATTGGAATACAATTTTGCTTGACAGTGAGTTAAGCAGTCAGGTTCTATATGAATTAATAGATCATAGTTATGATCTTGTTATTTCTAAAATGACAAAAAAGAACCAAGCCATCATTCAAGAAATAAATGAGAATGAAGCAAGTTGATATTTTAATTATTGGATTTGGTGTAGCAGGGCTTTCTGCTACTGTAGCAGCTCACAAGCGTGGGCAAAGGGTGGCAGTATTTGATGCTGATCAACCCTACACATCGAGCCGATCAGCTGGAGCGATTATTAATCCAATTACTGGAAGAAAGTATAATCTATCTTGGAAAGTAGAGGAAGTTATATCAGCTTCTACTGCGTATTATTCAGAACTTGAAGCATTTACGGGAAATACTATTTTTAAAAAGCAGCCAATCTATCGAGAGCTGCATACAATAGAAGCTGAAAATAATTGGGCTGCAAAACATGACACGTATCAAGAGCTTGGCTATGTTCAAAATATGTTTGCCCAAAAGCCTGCAAATATCAACTCAAATGCTGCAAACTGGATTGAAATACAAGGCGGTGGACAAGTCAGCTATAGTGCATATCGCCATGCTGTGACAAAGCTTATCTATCAAGGCGGCCATACTTACAAAAAAGACGAATTTGATTATTCGCTGCTCCATACTGAAAATGGCTGGTGGTATTATGGAAAAGACATAGCTACTAAGAAAGTAATTTTTTGTGAAGGTTCTAATTGTATAAATAATCGATTTATACCGAAGGATATTATTGAACATGGAAAAGGCGAATCACTTATTGGATATTTTGTAAATGAAGAATCAGAAATGTTTGATCCTGAATTTCCAATTCTTAAAAAAGATAAATTTCTAGTTCCTATGGGAGCTGGTTGGTATTGGGTTGGCAGCACGCTTGATTTTGAAGATGCAAGTGACGAACCTACTTCTCAAGGAAAAGAAATACTTGAAAATGCCGTAAAAGAAATGACTGGATTTCGCTTTATCATTAAAGTACATCTAGCAGGTAAGCGACCGACTACCTATGACCGAAGACCAATTCTTGGTGAACTTCCTAATTATAAAAATCTTTTTATTTTAAATGGTCTAGGGACAAAAGGATTTTCGCTTGCTCCTTGGTGTGCTGAAAAGCTCCTTGACAAAATGGTCGTACCGAATGCTGCTGAAATTGATAAAGAGATTTCTATAAATCGGTTTGTCAATACATCGGCATAGGGATAGTAGGCAGTGCGCAGCAGATGCTGAACGCTAGTGAAGCAGCCGAGCGAATAGCGAGCTGCCGAATAGCCCGCCGCGCCAAAGGCGCGGATGCCCCTATTTTTTATAAATTAATAGAATTGATTTATCTTGTTTAAATGACTGAAACTCATTTGACTTTTCCGATCGATCAATTGCTAGAACAAAAGACTACCCTACTTCTAACAGAGATAGCTGAGGCTGATGATGCGACTTTTTATGCTAAGCGTCTTGGTTTTGTTATTGAAGAATTGGCTGAGGCTGGCGTAGAGCATTTTTTTGTAAAGGCAGTAGAAATTGCTGAGGTCGGAACTGTACTTAAAACTCTAATCAATACTGGTATTGCTTCAGCCCAGAAAACGATGCTAGCCGTCATCAAACGTGTGATGAAACGATCTAGCCATGAGCAGATCCAATCATATGCTTCTTACATTGATCAATTGATGATCCAATTGACATTTGAAGAATAAATTGAAAATTGTGACGTGTTGATGCAACGTTTTAGGAAGATGCCTCGACTTTGTATTAGAGACGCTTGATAACCGTTTCTACTCACACATTATGTGTTGGGTTTATTTGGCGATTGTAAAGCTGCTTCATTTATGGAGCAGCTTTTCTTTTTCTGCTTGGAACCCAGTCAAGATTTTTGAGGCAGCTTGCGATTTGTCTGTATTGTTCTGCTTCATCCCAGTCGAGTAAATTGCCCATGATCGAGGCGTACGGCTCAAGTAGCTCATTCATACGCGGCACATCGAAATATAACATTCCTGTCCGCCTGATCATCACATCTGACAGTGTGATACAATGCTCATGATTGATGAGATATTCGATTTCGGCTTTGTGCAAGCGTAAGATTGGATCAGTTTCTTCTTGATAGAATTGGTAACAAAGATTGACTATTTGCTCGGTATTGCTTCCATAGGTAAATACGAGTCGTTTCATCTCCAATTCTGGAATAAGAACTTGAGATGCTTCTCCTTGCTGCTTATTGATATATAATTTGACATCTTCGAGTGAATTGAAGCGACCGCCCGAGAGCTGGATATGCTCAGTTGGGCAATATCGGAGATTTAACCCAAGCTGCTTGGATACTTGGTTGACAGTTCGGCGTGCCATTTGTCGATATCCTGTAAGCTTGCCGCCTGCAATACTGATTAATCCGCTCGAACTGACGAAGATTTCATCTTTGCGAGAAATCTCAGTACTGTCTTTGCCAGGCTCAAAAATGAGCGGCCTCAAACCAGACCAACCTGACTCTACATCGGCTGGTGTAAGATTTACTGTTGGGAAAGCAGCGTTGGCTGCAGCCAAAACATATGAAATATCTTCATCGGTAATACTTGGATCTGCTAGAGATGGATCGGTAAATATTGTATCAGTAGTACCAATGTATGTTGAGCGGCCTCTTGGAATAGCAAATACCATTCTATCATCGGCTTCGACATCGAAGTAAATGCTTTGCTTCAATGGCAGACGCTCATGTGCAACGACTAGGTGAACACCTTTTGATAATTGTAGCTTCTTTTTGGACATGATATGTCCATCCTCTTCGCGAAGCGTATCGACCCAAGGTCCAGCTGCGTTTACTATTGTTTTTGCTTTGACTTCAATCACTTCATCATTGATCAAATCTTGAATTGTTCCGCCGCAAACTTTGTCAGATTCTTTATCGTATAGAAAAGAATCAAACTTGCAATAATTGACTGAGCATGCGCCAAATGTTGTCGCTGATTTGATTAGCTCAATGACAAGTCTGGCATCATCAGATCTGTATTCGACATATTCGCCGCCTCCAACCACATCAGCTTTGTCAAGCAAAGGTTCTTTTTCGAGCGTTTGCTCTTTGCTTAGCATTTTACGTCGCTCATGCTTTTTTACTCCAGCTAAACGATCATACATCCACAATCCGAGACTACTTGAATATTTGCCAAGTGAACCGCCTTTTACTAGAGGCAGCAACATCTTCTCTGATCGAACAATATGATGAGCATTGTTGTACACAATATTTCGTTCTAGACCGACTTCACGAACAATTCCAAATTCTAAGTTTTTTAAATATCGAAGTCCGCCGTGTATCAGTTTTGTAGATCGGCTGCTTGTACCTGCTGCAAAATCTTGCATTTCTACAAGCGCGACTAATAGCCCACGAGCTGCTGCGTCTAATGCAATTCCTGCACCCGTGACACCCCCGCCGATAATCAGAACATCAAATTGTTGAGATGCTAATTTGTTTAAGCTGTCGCCGCGCGATACAGGAATAGATTGTGTGCTCAATTTATTTGAGTTTAATATGATGTTGTTTCCAAGATTCGACTGTGTTCATCAATAATGCAGCCACAGTCATCGGGCCTACACCACCTGGAACTGGAGTAATTGCTTTACACTTCGCTTTTAATCCTTCGTAATCGACATCGCCAACTAATCTATAGCCACGCTTTCGACTTGGATCATCGAGTTTATTAATCCCTACATCAATAATGATTGCACCATCCTTGACCATGTCAGGGGAAATGAAGCCAACTCGACCTATTGCTGCTATGATGATATCGGCTTGAAGAGTTAGCTCGTTGAGGTTTTGTGTACGACTATGTGTCAGTGTAACGGTAGCATTTCCGTATTTTGCCCTGCGGCTCAACAGAATACTCATCGGTGTACCGACAATAGCTGATCTTCCTACAACTACAACGTGTTTTCCTGAAGTCGAAAGATTGTAATGCTCTAGCAATGCCAAAATACCGTATGGTGTAGCTGGTAAATAGCAAGGTAATGAGAGCATCATCTTACCAAGATTAACCGGGTGGAATCCGTCAACATCTTTGTGTGGCGTAATCGCCATAGTGACTTGATGCTCATCAATATGATCTGGTAAAGGCAGCTGTACGATAAACCCATCTATTTCTGAGTCGTTGTTTAAACGATCAATCGTATCCATGAGCTCATGTTGAGTACAAGTTGCGTCAAGCTGTACAAGAGTGCTTGTAATACCAGATTGTTCGCAAGAGTGAATTTTATTGCGCACGTATGAGCGACTTGCTGGATTATCTCCGACGAGTATTGCTGCTAAGTGAGGTGGGCGCGTGTTTGTTGCGCCGATGTTCTTAATTTCTTCCTTGAGGTTTTCTTTAATCTTCATGGAGACGAACTTGCCGTCAAGAATGATAGGTTCAGCCATGCTGCAAAAGTAAATTCTATTGTTGTCATACGATCATGTTTATAAAACCATCTTGCATTGCAAAAAAAGACAAGTTTCTTTTATCTGTGACATGATTAATTGGCACAGTTTTCTTACATTGCAGTGTAATGCAATCTTACTTAATTACATTAATGCATCTTGAAACATATCAATATGTGACTATTGGAGTAATTGCTATGACTTCAAAATTTGCTGTATTGCGTGCAGAAAGTGAGTATCCGCATTATGTGTTAACAAAGATTGAGAAAATCAATAACAAAGAATTCAAAGGCTCCCCACGAGTATTAAAGTAAGTTCTACTTAATATTCAATTGATTTTGGGTAAACTGGACAAGCGCTGTGAAGCAGTGCCGCGCAGCGGCAGACGCCACAGGCGGCCGAGCGAACAGCGAGCTGCGAAACATAGCGACCGCCAAGTGAGCCTCGCGAAACGAGGCGGATGGCCCATAAATTTCTATACGTTGTAAAAGGATTGGAAAGTACATTTGCGACATGAAGCACTGGTGGAAAGTGTTGGCTTCTGGCCTCATTGCATACTCGATTATTGCGGGGATGCTCGTACCATTGAGTCCGGGCATACTGAGAGTACATTATGATCGAGCTGTTTCTCCAGGAGATGAACTTTCGTTGGATATAGTTGGGTATAATACACATTGGACTCCTGACCAGACTGTTTCTGCTTATTTAAGGCATGAAGAGCAAGCATTAAAAGCTTATCGAATCAAGGTTTTTGATCAAGATTCGGTGCGAGCTTTTTTTGATTTACCAGCTGAGCTTCCTTTTGATAAAGCGTCTGTTTTGTTTACAGCGGTTGTTGACTCAGAATCTGATGGTTTTGCGATTTTGCCGGATGCGGTAGCTGTCACTTTAGCTGATTCTACTCGAGGTGGTCAAAAATGGTCTAGCGAAATGGATTTGCATCAACGACCATTAATGACATTTCCGTACAGAAGTATACTTGAAGAGACGATTCGAAATACGTATTATCATGTTCCGATGTGGTTTGCCATGACGCTTTTATTTTTTGTGAGTGTTGTGTTGAGTATTTTGTATTTGACTTCAAATAAAGTAAAGTACGATCTTGCTTCTCAGTCATTTATAGAGATTGGTGTAATCTATGGATTACTTGGTCTAATCACTGGAATGCTTTGGGCTACGTATACTTGGGGCGAGCCCTGGAGCTGGGATGTCAAGCAAACAGTTTCTGCTTTGGCTCTTCTTATTTATTTAGCCTATTTCGTTTTGAGAGGAGCTTTTGATGATGCTGACATGAAAGCCCGCCTCTCATCCGTGTACTCGATTTTTGCGTTTGCAGCGATGATCGCATTGATTTTTGTCGTGCCTAGGTATGCTCAAAGTCTTCATCCTGGCGCTGGAGGAAATACTGGATTAGGGAGCGAAGATCTTGATAATACAATGCGTATGGTCTTTTATCCAGCAATCATTGGTTGGATATTGTTTGGGACTTGGATTGCCCTTCTCCTCTATCGTATACGGAAAATCAAAAACAAATTTTTAATTGACGAACAAGCAAAAGCAACTAAAGACAGACCTCTTGATTCATTTTGATAAAAAAGTTCTTGTCAGATTAGAAGATTGATGTACTTTGGGCTGCCCAAACGATTTACATGAAGCAACTTGTATACTTTTTTTGTACTACGCTCCTTGCGCTTTCAGCATGTATTACTGAAGCACATGCACAATCGTCTGTGGACGCATTTTTCACTCAGGATGGGAAACTATACGTTGTAGTAGGCGTACTACTTCTCATCTTTATAAGCATGGTTTTTTTCCTTGTCTCAATGGAGCGAAGAATTAAACGCCTTGAACAAAAAGATCGCAACGATCACTAAATCTCTTATTTTAATTTCTTTTCAATGTCAGGAGGAGGATTCTTAGAAAGCGTTAATCAAAACTTCAGAAAAGCAGCATCATATACAAATCTGCCTTCTGGATTACTCGCTCAGATAGAAGCTTGTAATAGCGTCTATCAAATGCGTTTCCCAGTTAAAATTGGAAACGAGTACGAAGTTATCGAAGCATATCGTGTGCAGCATAGCCACCACCGCCTCCCTACCAAAGGCGGAATCCGCTATAGCATGAGCGTCAATCAAGAAGAAGTCATGGCACTTGCTTCATTGATGTCATACAAATGTGCAATTGTCGATGTACCTTTTGGAGGAGCTAAGGGCGGCGTCAAAATTGATCCACGAAATTACACGACGCGTCAGTTACAAAAAATTACCCGTCGCTATACAACTGAATTAATACGTAAAAACTTCATCGGACCGGGCATTGATGTACCAGCACCTGATTATGGAACTGGCGGCCGCGAAATGGCTTGGATCCTGGATACGTACTTAACATTCAAAAATGGTGAGCTTGACGGCGCTGGATGTGTCACTGGTAAGCCAGTGAAGCAAAACGGTATCAAAGGTCGTACAGAAGCAACTGGACGTGGTGTTTTCTACGGTGTGCGCGAAGCCTGCGAACATGCTGAAGATATGAAAGCTCTTGGCTTGACACCAGGTATTGCTGGCAAGACTATGATCGTTCAAGGTCTCGGAAATGTTGGTGCACACACTGCTATGATTTCTCAAGACGAAGGCGGCGTCATCATCGTTGGAGTTGCTGAATACGAAGGTTCAATCTACAATAAAGATGGGATTGATATTCATGCTTTACTCAAGCATCGCAAAGAAACAGGTTCGATCCTCGATTTCCCTGGCGCTAAAAATCTGAAAGATAGAAATTCAGTTCTAGAGAGCCCTTGTGACATCCTGATTCCAGCTGCTTTAGAGAATCAAATCACAATGAGCAACGTGAAAAAGATTAAAGCAAAAATCATCGGTGAAGCAGCCAATGGTCCAGTCACAGCTGATGCACACCAAGTTCTTGTAGACAAAGGTGTCATGGTAATTCCAGATATGTACATCAATGCTGGTGGTGTGACCGTTTCATACTTTGAATGGTTGAAAAATCTTTCACACATGCGTTTCGGACGCATGGAAAAGCGATTCAATCAGCAGACGTATGGTAATCTGATCGATCTCATAGAGCGTACAACAGGCAAATCAGTCAACAAGCGTGAGAAAGCATTTATCGGACGTGGCGCTGATGAGATTGATCTCGTCCGGTCAGGTCTCGAAGAGACGATGGTGACTGCATACGATGATATCCGTACCACTATGAAGCGCTCGAAGCGTATTCCAGATCTTCGTTCAGCTGCGTTTGTTTCAGCCATCAAGAAAATCAGCAGCGATTACATCAGCCTAGGTATTTTCCCTTAGCCATTTGGGGTTCTAATATGCTATTTGTCCAATTCTTTGGGCCATACAAAAAAGCACTCGTCATTAGGCGAGTGCTTTTTTGTACCGCGCTGTTCCAGGGTTTCGCTGTTCGCTCATCACTCCTTGCAGTCGTGAGCGCTGCGCGCCCCTTCCCATCGCTTGTCCATCTCAGTGTTTGAGTTTTTTTACACTCAAGAAAAGCTGCTACTCTTCGATTGCCGAAAAATAATTCTTCGAACATTTGCATTTTATTGAAATAATAGTTGGATAATTAACAAATTCCAACATCTTTGCGGTTCACAGTTGATTACCCCTATGTCCCAAAAACTCGATAAAATTGATCTTAGAATCTTGCATAACCTTCAAGATAACAGTAAGATTACCAATCTTGAGCTATCAAAACGAATCGGCTTGTCTCCAGCTCCAACGCTTGAACGAGTCAAAAAGCTAGAAAGCCAAGAGATCATCGCGAGCTATCATGCTCATGTCAATCCAGCTTCGATCGGGCTTCACGTACAGACATTTGTACTCGTCTCACTTGCATGGCAAAAAGAAGATGCACTCAATAGATTTTTGGCAAAAGTCAAAGACCTAGATGAAGTAGTTGAATGTTATGTTATCACTGGTGAAGCAGATGTTTTAATAAAGATCATTTGCAAAGACATACCATCTTATGAGCATTTACTGCTGACTACATTATCCAAAATCGAAGAAATCGAGCGGCTCAAAACATTGATGACATTATCATCAGTCAAAAAATCGAACGTCTTACCCTACGATTATGGCAAAGACGATGACGTCTTTGAGTAAACTACCAGCCGCTTTTATTAATCGTTTGTACTGTCAATTTTATTTCAGAGCCTCTTTGTTGCTTTAATTCATTAGACACTCGAACAAACGGAATCCACAAAACCTTCCCATTCTCTTTCGCGAGAATCGGAAGGTTTTTTCGTACTGGAACAGGTATTTTAGAATCAACAAAAATGTCCTGTACTTTTTTTGATTGACCTGAATCAGAGATAATCATACGATCTCCCGGCTGCCAAGCTCTAAATACAGATGCTTCAAATAATTCGTTAGATAAAACAATTGAATCTGAATTTTCCATTTCAGTTTTATCATTTAGAATAATATCATATCCAGGAAAAGCTTGATCAAAATTCCTTCGCTTTTTATCAACGATCCAGAATCCATCTGTTGATATAAAAACTTGAGTTGAGCTTCCTTCGAGCATTGAACCAGATTGGAGCTGTTCAATATTTTTGATTCTGCTTGGCTCTACACCAAGTTCTCTAGAAAAAAGATGATAATACAATTCTAGTCGCAAAGCTTCAGACAATTGAGACGGTCTCTTAAAAAACCGAATTCCAAAACGAGTCTCCTTGTGTTTATCTAATTCAAGTTCAATTAATTCGAGATGAGCCTGCTTTGTTTGCTCTAGAAATTTAATTGATTTGTGAATATTCTGTTGAGCGGCTGGATCATGTTCATAGAGTAAAGGCAGCACTTCGTTTCGTATTTTATTACGAGTAAAGACTGACTCAGTATTGGATTTGTCTTCTCGAAATAGAATTGAATTTTTCTGAGCAAATTCTAAAATCGCAGACTTTGAAACTTGAATAAATGGTCGATATATATTCGCGCGTTTTTCATGAAGATTGACTAGCCCAGATAAACTCGAGCCTCGAAGTAAATTCATAAAAAAAGTCTCTACTCGATCATCAGCATGATGAGCTGTCAAAATACCAGCTGCTTCATTTTGTTGAGCTATTTCTTCAAAAAACGAATAGCGAAACTCTCGAGCTGCTGCTTGAAAATTCCCTTTGAAAGCAGGCGCTTCTATTGAATAAAATGGTATCTCAAATTGAATACAATAATCTGCTACGAGCAGCTCGTCACGATCAGAATCAATTCCACGCTTTTTATAATTGATATGACAAACGACAACTGGAATATTCAACTCAATACAACAATGCAGCAAAACCATTGAGTCTACCCCGCCACTGACACCAATTACATACCGTCTAGATGTATCGATATTAAGTCTAGAAAGTGAGTTATTAAAAGACAAAAGTAATTTGTCTTGCTTATTCATTTTTCAATTTGAATTTGTCGCCAATAATCCAACCACGAGAAAGTAAAATACTTTCGCGCATGTGTATTCGTTCAGTTCGATTTTCATCCGAAATCAAAATATCAAAATTATATGCATCAAAACCAAGTTCATCTTTTACATCTCCTGTCGACTCAAGTATTTTAATCTCTACTGTTGCATTCTTAAAATCAAAACCAGAATTAGCCATTTCGTTTCTTATTTTTTCGAAACTCGTCCGAACATTTGATTCTGCTTCACTTGAAAATTTAGTTGCGAATTCTTCTGCACCACCTAACTCCGGAATTTCGTATTTTGCTAATACTGGATATATTTCCAGCATATCGTTTTTTGAGGCCACAAATGGCTGAATAAATGATTCATAATCATCTTGTATAAATCCTTTGGCTATTGAAGCTGCGACTTGATCAATGTTCGTTTGATCAATTTTTTGTTGCTTGCTGGATTTACAAGCAGACAACATCAAGAGTGGCAATAAAGCAATAAAAACGTAACGCATATCACAAGATGCAACTTTTTTATAAATCAGTTGCTCCTGACACGCTTTGATATCACAGCTCGGACAAGCGCTGCGAAGTGGTGCGCAGCAGACGCGAATGGAATGAGCGGCCGAGCGGACAGCGAGCCACGAAGCA
>JAHDHF010000045.1:0-2109 GCA_020631455.1 Saprospiraceae bacterium | reverse complement strand
TGCGCAGCAGACGCGAATGGAATGAGCGGCCGAGCGGACAGCGAGCCACGAAGCATAGCGACCGCGCCGAATAAATCGGCGCGGATGGCCCATAATTAATCACTGTATTCAGAACCTTCGATTCCGAAACAACGTACATTTGAGGCCTTAATAATTGCTATGCCGAAATCTGAAAAACGGATCGTCGAGTCGCTAACGACAATGACTGAGATGATCATGCCGAATGATACGAATCCGATCAATAATTTGATGGGAGGAAATTTGCTCCGCTGGATGGATATTGCTGGTGGTATTTGTGCTGGCAAGCATTGCAATGCGTATGTGGTGACGGCTTCTGTCGATCATGTCTCGTTTAAGCTGCCGATACGACTCGGTGATGTCATCACGATACGAGCACAAGTGACACGAGCATTTCGGACTTCTGTAGAAGTCTATGTCGAGGTTTTTGCTGCTGATATCAAAGGCGACGAAAATCGTCGTTGCAACGAAGCATATTTTACATTTGTAGCGATTGATGATGACATGAAGCAACCGATCGAAGTGCCAGGAGTCGTTGCGCTTTCTGATTCTGAAGAGAAACGCTACGAATCTGCGCTACGTAGACGTGAGCTTCGCCTCATCTTAGCAGGAAGACTAGCTCCTCAAGATGCCGAACACCTCAAACTTCTTTTTACTGAACAAGCTTAAACCCTACTTCGTATGTTTCTTTCGGATCGAGTCAACTCTATGCAGCCATCGGCAACAATCAGAATGGCTGAACTTGCACGAAAACTCAAGGGCGAAGGTCGCGATATCATTAGCTTGAGTCTCGGCGAGCCTGATTTTGACACGCCTGAGTTCATCAAAACCGCTGCTAAGAACGCTCTTGATCAAGGCTTTACCAAGTACACGGCTGTTCCTGGACATTTAGAATTGCGTCAAGCAATAAGCCAAAAATTTAAGCGCGAAAATAATCTTGACTATGCTCCTGAGCAGATCGTTGTCTCTAATGGCGCCAAGCAAAGCGTTGCCAATCTTGCGCAAGCTCTACTCAATCCTGGCGACGAAGCGATCATTTTTGCGCCGTATTGGGTAAGCTATGCAGACATCATTCGATTTAATGGCGGTACTCCGATTCCGATTTTAGCAGATATTTCTCAAGATTTCAAAGTCAATGCTGAGCAGCTCAAAGCTGCAATTTCTGACAAAACACGCTTCATTTTGTTCTCTTCGCCATGCAATCCGACAGGTTCTGTCTTTGAGCGCGACGAACTCGAAACACTCGTCGAAGTTCTTCGACAGCATCCTGACATCATTGTCATTGCAGACGAAATATACGAATACATCAATTTTACTGATGAGCATGTGAGCATCGGCAGCTTGGAAGGAATGCAAAATCGTACAGTGACGATCAATGGTATGTCAAAAGGCTATGCGATGACCGGCTGGAGACTCGGCTATATGGGCGCGCCGCTTCATATCGCTGAAGCATGTGCAAAAATTCAAGGGCAATGTACTTCTGGCGCGACTTCATTTGGTCAGATGGCAGCTGTGACGGCACTCAACTCTGACGGCGAAGCGCACAAACAAATGAAAGCAGCATTTAGACGTCGTCGAGATCTCATGATCGAGAAGCTCAACCAAATCAAAGGTCTCAAGGTCAATCATCCGAAAGGTGCGTTTTATCTATTTCCAGATATGAGTGAGCTCATCGGTAAAACTTGTGGCGAAACTGTCATCAACAATGGAGCTGACCTCGCCGAATATCTGCTACAAGCAGGCGGCGTCGCAACTGTAGGCGGCAATGCGTTTGGTATTGACAATTGCTTCCGCATCTCGTACGCAGCATCCGAAGCCCAACTCCTCGAAGCTTGTGTCCGCATCAAAACAGCAATCGAAGCACTTGATTAGTTCTCTCTGAATAGTTAGATTTTGGGGCCATCCGCCACTCGCTTACTCGTGGCGGTCGCTACCCCGACTACTCAGGGTTGTGCTTCGTGGCTCGCTGTTCGCTCGGCTGCTCGCTGCGCTACGCATCCGCTCATTGCATTCGCGCCACTTCGCAGCGCTTGTCCGTCCTATGTTTGGATTGTCAAATAATTTTGATCAAAAGATACTAGATTCAGAATG
>JAHDHF010000210.1 GCA_020631455.1 Saprospiraceae bacterium | reverse complement strand
ACAAGTGCTCGTCGGCGGGCTGCTTTGTGGCTCACTGTTCGTTCGGCCGCTCATTCCATTCGCGTCTGGCTGCGCCACCACTTCGCATCCCTACGCCAAGCAGCCCAGCAGCGTACATTTGCATCATCAAATCTCGGCTGGCTGGCTCAAGCAGGTGATACTGAGCGAGCCGCGCACAGCCCGGTGCTGCCAAAGCGACAGCGAAGGCAGCATGGCCCAATATTCTCTACATTCGTCACCATATGAATAGTATCTCACGACTCTGGCATTATATCCGCGACTATCGCGGCCATGCGTTGCTCAATGCAGGTTTTAATGTCATGGCAGTGATCTTTGGTGTCTTGAGTATTCTTGTACTCAAGCCATTTCTTGATATTTTATTTGCCCAATCAACACGCGTTACTTCAGCTCCAGCAACGCCGAGCAGTCTGCTTGATCTCGATGATTTTGTGCTTGATTGGTTTAATTTTCAACTGACGACTTACTTGGGCGACAAAGGACAAAATGCAGCTCTTGGGCTCGTTTGCGGCGTCGTCATTGTTATTTTCTTTCTCAAAAATCTATTTCGTTATCTCGCCGTCTACGTGATGGCTGGCGTACGCAACTCGATCGAGCGCGACATCCGCAAAAACTTGTTTTCAAGATTTGCGACGCTTCCACTCGCCTACTACGCCGAGGAGCGTACGGGCGATTTGATCGCTCGCATGACGACCGATGTCAAAGAAATTGAATGGAGCATCCTCCGCACGCTCGAGACATTTGTGCGTGATCCGCTGACCATTCTTGCATCTCTGCTGATGATGGTGGCGATTAGTACAAAGTTGACCTTGTTTGCTTTTGTCTTGATTTTATTTATTGGTCTTGTGATCGGCCGCATCGGTAAGACGCTCAAGCGACCATCAGCCAAAGCTCAGCAGCAGCAAGGCACGCTCGTCGCCATCATGGAAGAGATGATCGGCGGCCTTCGCATTATCAAAGCATTTGCAGCCGAGCGTTTTGTCGGTGATCGATTTGATGAGCTCAACGACGACTACAAAACGACAATGACAAAACTTGTCCGTCGGAAAGATCTCGCTTCGCCAATGAGCGAATTTCTTGGTATTTCTGTCATTGTCATACTGCTTTGGTTTGGAGGGCGACTTGTGTTTGATGGCGACTTTGAGGCAAGTACGTTTGTGACGTTCATCATGCTTTTTTATAATATCATCGCTCCTGCCAAGACATTTTCATCAGCATATTACAATATCCAAAAAGGAGTAGCTGCTGCCGATCGTGTCGATGAAATCATGGCAATCGCTCCAGAAGAAACAGTCGCTGAAACAGAACTTACACCAAATTTTGAGCGTGATATCAAATTTGATGCACTTGGCTTTGAATACATCGAAGAGCAGCCTGTACTCCAAGACATTAATCTCACCATCAACAAAGGCGAGCGCATTGCTTTCGTCGGGCAATCAGGAGCTGGTAAATCGACACTTGTTGATTTGCTGCCGAGATTCTACGATCCGACTCAAGGCGCGATCTTCCTCGATGGCAAAAACATCAAAGACATACCGCTCCGACAGCTCAGACAATTGATGGGCATCGTGACGCAAGAGGCAATCTTGTTTCATGACACCATTGCTGCAAATATTGCATTTGGCTCTGAGGCGACACAAGAGCAGCTCGAGCACGCCGCTCGAATCGCTAACGCGCATGACTTCATTATGGAGACAGAGCATGGCTATCAAACGCGCATCGGTGATCGTGGCACAAAACTGAGTGGTGGTCAGCGTCAGCGCCTTACGATTGCTCGAGCAGTCCTTAACAATCCACCAATTTTAATCCTTGATGAAGCTACAAGTGCTCTTGATACACAGGCAGAAAAGCTCGTACAAGATGCGCTCAATAAAGTGCTTCAAGGACGGACATCATTGATCATCGCTCACCGCCTCTCAACGATACAAGATGCAGACCGCATCATCGTCATGGACGGTGGCAAGATTCTTGAATCTGGCACACACGAAGAACTCTTGAATCGTGACAGTGCTTATCGTAAATTCGTAGAGCTTCAAGATTTCTAATACTCAACTATTTCAAGCAATTCAATTCATTTTTATGAGCCGCATTTTTACGCTTTGTGTTTTTTTCTCACTCGCATTATCTCTGAATGGACAAATCACTCGTGATGTAACGACATTTCCTGTTATAGGCGACATTCTCAGAGAATCAACTGATAGTGTCCCAAACCTTTTTATACTTACGCCAAGTGCTGCTCCACAGTCATGGGATTTCTCTAACCTTGATGTCAATTCATCACGGGTTTATGATATTAATGCAGCTTCGAGTGGCTCAGCTGCAGCTACATTTCCTACTGCTGATTTGATCTATCCTGTCTTTGGAGGTCAAGGCTATTTACGCGATGATGGCAGCACCATGGAAGCGCTTGGATTTTATGGTGATCCGCTTGGTATTCTGGGTTCAAATGTTACTGTAGAATTTGATAATACTTGGACGATGCTTTATGAGCCAATGACATATGGCACGACTCATAGTGATTCTGTCAGCTTCTATATAGAGCTCGCAGGATCTGACGTTGATCCTGATCTTCCTATATCGGTTAATCTTGACTCAGCTCGTATGCAATATGATGCATTTATCGTCGATACTGTAGACGCGTATGGTACGATGCTCACTCCTACAGGTACATTCCCTGTACTACGTGTCAAGCGTACTGAATATCGATTTACGACAGCAGAAGTGAAAGCGCCATTCTTTGGGTGGATAAATGCGAATACATTTTTTGATGAGCTCGGCGCTGACACACTCGTGACGATGATTTGGGTCGATGATGTCAGCAAACTCAGCATAACTGAAGTCGATCTCAGAGACAATGGCAGCACACGTCATGCTCGCTTTATGGTCGATGCGACAGTGATCCCAACACTACAAGCTCAAGGAGCAA
>JAHDHF010000209.1 GCA_020631455.1 Saprospiraceae bacterium | reverse complement strand
TTGAGCTTTGGGTGCGCATCGCGTACGCTGCTCACCTCTCCGAGCATCTCTCGAAGCTGCGCGACGATACTGCTCTCATGCTCGACGAGTTGATGAGTCAGCTGGTGTGCTGATTGTTTGATGCCTTCGGCATTGCTGAGTTCGTCTAGGAGCGCTTCGAGTTGGAGCGATTCGCCTGCTTGGAGCTCGGCTTCGTGCAGCTCGTTCAACTGAAAGCTCAAAAAATCTGACTCTTGGCTGCTTCGTGCTTCGGCTTCGATCAGCTGCTTGAGCTGTCGTTTATTTTGAGCGTATTGCTTGAAGTCTGCTTGGTATTTCTCTAGGAGATCGGCATTGCCCGCGAGTGCGTCGAGCACTTGGCGTTGGAAGCCTTCTTGGTGCAGCTCAAGTGTATCAAACTGCTGATGCAGGTCAATCAAGCGGCTGCTCAATTCTCTCAAAATCGTCAAGCGAACTGGTGTGTCATTGATAAATGCTCTTGACTTGCCGCTTGGCGTCAGTTCGCGTCTGATGATGACGTGCTTGTCATAATCGAGATCGTGCTCTTCAAAAAATGCCTTGAGCTGATACTTGGCAACGTCAAAATGGGCTTCGACGATGCATTTGCGACCTTCTTCGTGCAATACGCGCGTGTCAGCACGATTGCCGAGAATCAAGCCAAGCGCTCCGAGAAGGATAGATTTACCTGCCCCTGTCTCTCCTGTGATAATCGTGAGACGATCACTAAACTCGATGTCGAGTGTGTCGATGATCGCATAGTTCTGTATGGAGATTTTATGAATCATAGGCTTTTGATTCTAGTAAGCGCGAACATCTTTCTTCTCCATGAAGTTCACGAAGGCACGATTGGCTACGCGATTGCCACCAGCAGTCGGGTAGTCTCCAGTAAAGTACCAGTCGCCGTGATGTGAGTCAGGAAGCGCTTTGTGCAATCCTTCTACAGTCTGATAGATGACTTGCACCTCTGGCTCAATATCGTCAGGCGTTACGATTCGGCTGATCTCTTGGCTGATGTCTTCGTAATCGTACAAATCGTAAAGCCACTTGACTTCGTTACGGCTGTCACGTGTCGGCTTTTCAAAATCGACGAGACAGCGATTGTAGGTTTCTTCTAGTAATTCATCGGCTTTTCCATCTCGCTCAAGAAGATTGAGCAAGGCTTGAAATGCTATAAAATCTTTCATCTTGCTCATGTCTATTCCGTAGCAATCAGGGAATCGAATCTGCGGAGCTGATGAGACAATAATGATTTTCTTAGGCTGCAAGCGTGATGCAATGCGGATGATACTTTTCTTGAGCGTTGTGCCACGCACGATGCTATCATCAAGCAAAACAAGTGTGTCTTTGAAGCTCTTGATCACACCATAGGTCACATCATAGGCGTGCGAGACCATTTTATTACGAGCTGAATCTTGCGTAATAAATGTGCGCTGCTTAGCGTCTTTAATAATCATCTTTTCGACACGCGGCTTTCGAGCAAGCAGCCTGCGGAGTTTTTTATTATCGAGGTTGCCTTCAAATTTTCTGATCTTGCCGACTTTCCAATCATTGAGTTCGTCTTCGATTCCTTGGATCATGCCGAAGTATGCAGACTCAGCAGTGTTTGGAACGTAGGAAAATACCGTACGCTTAAAATCATACTTAACGGCTTCAGCAATTGGCTTGGCAAGCTGATAGCCAAGCTTTTTGCGCTCATCATAAATGTGATGATCATTTCCGCGAGAGAAATAAATTCGCTCGAATGAGCAGCTTTTCTGCTCTGGCAAATTGTCGAATATTTGCTTGACTTCTACTTGGCCTGACTTCTTAATGATGAGCGCATGACCTGGCGGAATTGGTTTGACATCTTCGACAAGAAGATCAAAGGCTGTCATAATCGCTGGACGCTCACTTGCTGCAACGACGACTTCGTCATCAGCGTAGTAGAATCCTGGGCGAATGCCTCTTGGATCGCGCACCATAAATGCATCACCATGACCAATGATGCCGCCCATGACAAAGCCGCCATCAAAATCTTTGCAGGCTCGGCTGAGCAATTTCTGAATGTCAAGACTATTAATGACTTGATGAAGAATTTCGCGCTCTGTCAAGCCATCGCCTCTAAAATATTGAGTTAAGCGATCGACTTCTCGATCGAGAAAATGACCAATTTTTTCGAGGACTGTAACCGTATCACTTTTCTCTTTCGGATTTTGGCCTATCTCGACGAGCAGCTTGAAAAGCTCATCAACATTCGTCAAATTAAAATTGCCTGCCATCGTCAGCGTGCGATGCAAGAAATTGCTCTGCCGTATAAATGGATGGCAGGTCTCCATTGTATTGCGGCCATGAGTACCGTATCGCAAATGCCCCATCAAGACTTCGCCTGTAAAAGCAATATGCTCTTTTTGCCAAGCATAATCACGCTGTTTATCATCAGGTATTCGATCGATGTGATTTTTCTTGATGCGCTGCATGATATCCTTGGTCGGATTATTTGCAATGCTTCTGTATCTGCTGAGATAGCGCTGCCCAGCTGGCATATCGAGCTTGACGGTGATGACGCCTGCACCGTCTTGGCCGCGGTTGCGCATCTTTTGCATGAGGAGCGAAAGCTGGTCGAGTCCATAGAGTGCTGTACCATATTTTTCATGGTAGTATTCAGCTGGCTTGAGGAGGCGGATCATCGCGATGCCGCATTCGTGCTTGATGAGTTCACTCATGTCGTCTTGTGCTAGACTCAAATTTACGTCCTTCTCAGCGACTCGAGGATGACAGATTTAACTTCTTTACAAACTGTGTTTATTTCTTGAGAAATGAATTGATTGTGGGCCATCCGCCACGCTACGCATGGCGGTCGCTACCCCGACTACTCAGGGTTGTGCTTCGTGGCTCGCTGCTCGCTCGGCTGCTCCTTGCAGTCGCGTCTGGCTTCATTTCATTCCGCCACCACTGCGCAGCGCTTGTCCAT
>JAHDHF010000208.1 GCA_020631455.1 Saprospiraceae bacterium | reverse complement strand
GTCGGGCTGTCCGCAGTACGGTGACCTAGCTTTTTTATTAGAATAGCACTGGGCTAAAGCCCAGTGCTATTCTAATAAAAAAGCCGCCTTCGGCGCTGCTCCCATCCCTCAGCCGAATATTCATTGAACTGAATGCTCAGGAAAAATAGAATCTAAATCAGCGAGCATCATCTCTCGCACATATTTTACTGGAGCAGATCCATAGCTTAAAAATGCTTCATGAAATGCTTTTAAGTCAAACCGATCTCCAAGTTTTTCTTTGAGCTCTTCGCGGAAATTATAAATCTCTGTGCTACCAGTAAAATAGCTGCATAATTGAACTTGAGAATAGGTCGCGCGTCGCCATTTGCCTTCTGCTTCGGCGCGCTCTTGAAATGCTTGATTTAATAGAATATCCATGACTTCTTCTTCTGACATATTCTGCGTCTGAATACCATAGTCAATAATTGTATTGCAGACAACGCGGAGATTCCATTTACCATACATGAGCCACATTTCAGGTGATTCTTTGTAGCCTTCTTCGAGCATCATGCGCTCGACGTAGACAGCCCAACCTTCGATCATTGCACCATTGCCGAGTATTGATTTAATTAAGCTCGGTGATTTATTTGACTCGACAAGTTGTGCATAATGCCCTGGTATTGCTTCGTGGATATTTAAAATTTGTAGGATATAATAATTGTATTCTCTCAAATAGCTTTCGGCAGCTTCCTCTGAATAATCATCAAGCGGCGTCACATTGTAATATGTATTTGCATTGGCATCATAAGGCCCTGGAGCGGAAATACTCGCGCCTGCAAATCCACGCATATACAAAGGCGTCTCTCGGACTTCAAGCGGCTTTTTAGGATCAAGCGTCAATAAATCTTTTTCATTGACAAATGCTGTGAGTTCTGGTATTTGTTTTCTGATCGCATTGACAAATTCTTTTCGCGTGACGTGGCGCTCACTTATTTTTTCGATGAGCTGCTTAATCATCACAAGGGAATCGCTTGGCGCTTCTTTTTCAGGAAAATATTTTGACCAAATCTCTCGGCTGATTTTGGTCATTTCGCCATGCAGCTCGGCTTTTCGATCGTACGCGAGTGTATTTATTTCGGCTGCTGAATATTGTGAGACTATATCATACTTAAATTTCTTCTCAAACAATTTTTCGCCTATTCTGTACGAACGAAATTCAGCATCAGGCTCAGTCGCATCACGGCTTAAGCTATTAATAAATCCGAGAAAATCTTTTGTTGCAAGTCTTGTCTTTTCTTGATATGTTTTGAATTCAGCTTTTTCTTCATCTGACAAACTAGAAGCATTAAGCGAATCAGTAATCGACTCAGCTGTCAAAGAAGTGACAGCACCAGTTGTTTGCTGAACAGCAAGATTGAGTAATTCTGGTACGGGATCAGTTAAATTCTTTTTGGCTGCCTCATAATAAGTATTCGATGATTTAAAGAGTGTAGAGATATTTCGCATTTTATCATCAAGCGGCAATGATTTAGCAAGAAGAACATTGTAAATCGGATTGGCAATATTGTATTGCGATGCGTCCCATTCGTGCGATTTAAATTCTTCTATTTGCCAAATGCCAGCTTTGAGCATATTCTCGATCATCAGGTATTCTGATTTGAGATTATTACTGAGTGCTTCAGGATTAAATTGCTCTAAGCTATCGAGATATGCTTTGTGCCAATTGAGTGCAAAGCCGCGCGTCTTGTTCGTAGGCGGCGGTAGTTCGGCTGCATATTTATAATAGCCATTGTAAGCTGCCCATTGCGGATATTGCTTCCAAAGTGCTTCGACAAAGCGATCTGTAAATTGCTTAAATTTTTGTTCCTGTTGCTCAGGATCAGGTTCTGAAGTACAAGCAGCGAATCCAAGAAATAAAATTAGAATTGAAAATAAACAACGGTAATTCATAGTGTGTTATTTGCGTCCATAATCAGCGGGTATTTCTCCCCACGTTTTTGTGTCCCATTTGAGAATAGGAATAGAAACAGTATTCGTTTTGAGCCATTGCTCCGCTCGGGCGATTAAGTCAAACACAGGCTTATTTAAATTAGTAGCAACAAGTTTTGAGTTGCATTTTTTCTTGCGAATCCATGCCATCGCCGTCCGCGAATCAGTATAAATAGCATCCGCTTGTACTTTTCCATTTTTAATTAAACCAAGTGCGTGGACTAGCCCGAGAAATTCACCGACATTATTTGTGGCTTGACGATATTTTGGGCTGCTATATATTTTCTCACCCGAATCTGTAAATACAATTTGATATTCCATCGTGCCGGGGCTGCCATTGCATGCAGCATCAGCACAAATCGAATTGAGAATGACATCGTCACCCCAAGCTTCTCGCCCACTTTTTGAGTCTTTTTTTGCGTCTTTTCCCCAATGGAGATATGGCCCATCTTGATACGCAAGTTCAGCAGCTTGCTTTGAAGAAAAACTTTTGTACTTGGCCTCTGGAAATCCCTTGACTTGCAGCAGGCAATCTGCCCACGTATCGTAAACGCCTGGCTCATGTCCATGCCAGACGACATACCATTTTGGTGATTTCTTTTTTGGCATGTTTTATTCTTGTTCAGATATTAAATGATCGTCTACTTCATGATCAGTGTATATTTTATTTCCGCCCATGAATTTTAAATAAAACCGTAGACAAATAAACCATACAAAAGCTGAAAAATACGCAACCACTAAAGACGGAATAAGTATATTTTCATCAGGAGAATGTAGAGCTAATAAAATCGCTGACAAAATACCAAAACAAATCAAGCAGCTAAACCATCCTATCACTAATATGCCTATCCAATTCGATTTCATTAATCCCTTTTCTTCAGCAATATCTGCGATATTCTTACCAAAAATAATAAGCAATAGGATGTCTAGCATGAATGCAAGATAGCGAGATTGTATGAGTTGCTTTCGGACAAGCGCTGCGAAGTGGTAGCCGCTAGGCTAGACTCGCGAAGCGAGGCCG
>JAHDHF010000207.1 GCA_020631455.1 Saprospiraceae bacterium | reverse complement strand
AGCCAGATGCGAATGCAATGAGCAGCCGAGCGAGCAGCGAGCCACGAAGCATAGCGACAGTAGCCGTATTTTTCTATTTATAGTTTAATAGAAAATACGGCTACTAATGGCTCAAAATAAAATTTTTATACGAGCGTACTTCCTTGAAAAAGTGACTCTACAAATGCAGTCTTGTTAAAGACTTGTAGTTTGTCGATCTCCTCGCCTACTCCGATAAATTTAATTGGAATTTTAAATTGATCGCTAATACCGAGGACGACACCGCCTTTGGCTGTGCCGTCGAGTTTAGTGAGGGCAAGACCAGTGACTTGCGTTGCTTCTAGAAATGCTTTGCATTGCTCAATCGCATTTTGTCCTGTCGAAGCATCGAGCACAAGAATGACTTCGTGCGGAGCAGTTTCTTCATTTTTGCCGATGCTGCGTTTGATTTTTTCGAGCTCGCGCATAAGTCCGAGCTTATTGTGCAGTCGACCAGCAGTATCAATAATCGCAATATCGTATTCCTCCTTGACAGCTTTTTCAGCAGTTTCGTAAGCGACAGCCGCTGGATCAGTGTTCATTCCTTTTGAGTAGAAATCACAGCCAACGCGCTCACTCCAGATCTTGAGTTGATCGACTGCTGCAGCTCGGAATGTATCACCTGCTCCTAAAATTACTTTTTTGCCTTGGAGCTGATACTGGTGAGCGAGCTTACCGATCGTAGTTGTTTTCCCGACTCCATTGACACCGACCACAAGGATGATATGCGGCTTGTGCTCTGTGACTAATTCAAAGCCATCGTATTCGGGTGTTTTATTTTCCGTAAGCAACTCTACGATGATGCTGCGCATGATCGAGTGCAACTCATTTGTATTGACATATTTGTCTTTGGCGACACGTGCTTCGAGCCGCTCGATGATTTTTACTGTCGTATCGAGTCCCACATCGCTGCTTATAAGTGCTTGCTCAAGTTCGTCGAGTACTTCATCATCGACAGAGTTTTTACCTGCTACTGCGCGTTGTATCTGGCCGAAGAAGTTTGTCTTCGTTTTTTCAAGTCCTTTGTCGAGGTCTTGTTTTTTTTCTCGCTTGAAGTATTTGTCAAAAAAGCTCATAGTGTTTTGGGGTATTCAATTGCACAACGACAAACAGGCGTTCACTGATTGCTCAATGAACGCCTGTGGTATTTTGTTCCAGCCGAGGCCAGCTTATTTATTCGCGAAGAATGCTTTTGCTTCGTCTTTGTGGACGATCATCTCCTTGAATGTGTATTTGCCAGTTACTGGATCTTTGATTGGTTTGACCACTTTGACGTGATCTTTACCTGAACCAGCGTTAGCAGCACGCTGAGCAATACGGGAGTTCTTTGATACTTTCTTAGCCATGATTATTTGATTTCACGGTGAGTAGTGTACTTCTTGAGGATTGGGTTGAATTTTTTCAACTCAAGGCGCTCAGGAGTATTTTTCTTGTTCTTTTGAGTAACGTAGCGCGATGTACCTGGCTGACCAGATGTTTTGTGCTCAGTACACTCAAGGATGATTTGTTGGCGATTGCCTTTACTTTTCTTAGCCATGATTAGACGTTGTCAGCGTGAGGATTACTTCTTTTTCTTGAGTTTGTCTCCGTAGTCGACGCCTTGAGCTTCGAGATCAGAAAGATAAGCGTAGATACCAAGCTTGTTGATATTGCGCATAGCTGAGGTAGACAATTTGAGTGTCATCCATTGATCAGTCTCAGGCACAAAGAAGCGCTTTGTGTGGACATTTGGCAAAAAGCGGCGCTTTGTCTTGCGGTTTGAATGCGAGACGTTGTTTCCAACGATTGGACGCTTACCAGTGAGTTGACAAACTTTACTCATAATCCTTTGTGTTTGTAATCATTGCCGAAGCAACAATTGTAATAGTGACCTTGGCAGGACTCGAACCTGCAACCTCTTGATTCGTAGTCAAGTGCTCTATCCAGTTGAGCTACAAAGCCTGACCTTGTGATTTAGGCGACCGCAAAGATAGGCTGCTTCTCTTGATTATGAAACCCCCTTTTCGTTTTTTTCAAAGTATTTCTTCTAGCGCACAAGCGAGGCTGGATCAATCGCAAATTGTTGATCAAACTCCTTTGATTCAAAAGCCTTTACAAGCAAGCGATGAACTGTCAATTCTGGCAATTCAGACTCCCATTGATTGACAAATGGCAGAAAACGCTTCACAGAGCCGCCCTCATCTGTTACTTCGGCTGGTATATAGCCATAACCAAAGAGCTCCCCTTCTTTAATGATGACAGCTGTATCTTCTTCGCGGTGACGACCTTGACCAAGTAGCAACTTCGTACCATGTACATCCCCGATGAGACGTTTGTATGTTGATTCGATCTGCGCATTGTGTCGATCGACATCATTCGCATCACAAACACAGGCCTTCAGATTACAAGATGTCGTTTCAGCTATCGCCAGCTCACAGACACCTGCATCTCTCAGCACGCCACGCAGTCTGCCATGTGCAGCACGCGGATTACGAGTATGCAAAAGGATTTCATGCTGCGGATCATTTTTCTCTACAGTTAGTCGTCGCATTCCTGTCTCATCCACGAATGTCGAAATGTAAAATCCTTTGTCTGGTTTTTCGACAAGATTGAATCGAGGCTTCTGTTGATGTACGATTTCAGCAGCTTGTAAAGATCCAATCAGAGCAAGACCTGTTTCTTGCGATTCGATCTGCCCGATCAAATCAGCAAGCCCAGGCACGCGATTCTTGCGTTTCTCCTGCCCAAGATGGCGCATCACAGATGTATAAATATCTCGCGTGCCGCCTACATACAGCAGCTCATTGCCCGAAGATCGAAATCGATACATCCCAGCGTCTTCAGATAAACTATGCAGCATCTGCAAGTCAATACCTTGCGGCAGCGCATTGACATCAATGCCTTTATTGACGATCATGGACTCGTGCAGCCCGTCGCCATCTCGCTCTTGGAGAAGTTCAAGGACTTTGAGATTAACTTCTGCATC
>JAHDHF010000206.1 GCA_020631455.1 Saprospiraceae bacterium | reverse complement strand
GGCAGCGCGCGAAGCGCGGATTTTATTGCTATAAATTACCACGTACTTTAGTGCGTGGTTTATAGCAATAAAAGCTAGGCTACCGTACTGCCGCATAGCCCGACCTCGCGATGCGAGGGCAGCCCCAATCAATTATTAAAAATTAACTAGAAAAATAAAATCCAACAAATAAGAACAAGAACAAAGACGACGAATAAAATAATTGCCATCGTTATTAAATTTTGATTGCGAATCGAATACAGTGACTGAAGATTCTCGTAGCTCGTTTTATTGACAGCATGATGCTCCACGCCAAGGAATAGATATTTCTGCGAGTGGCTGCCATGTTTTTTTAATACAAGATATGTAGGCGAAATAAAGAATAAATCAAACAACTCATGCTGCGGTAGCTTCTCCATTTTGATGGTCAGTGTATGCGGATTGACCATCCTCCATTCACCAGTGAGGACATTGCCTTCATGCGATAAAATGTACGATCCATCAGGCTCAAAAATGTGCAAGGTATGCGCGACAGTGTCGTCGTGTTGGATCTCATGCCAGCGCTTTGACCCAACTGCAAAAGCAGCCTGCTCGATATCAACAGGTTTGTCATTGGCAAACTCAATACGAGGTAAGACATAATCGAGCGCCATATCAACAGAGTCATGATAGGGGAGTTCTACCTGCCAAAATTGAATCGCACGACCGATTATTGAGGGTTTCATTATTCAAAAGTAATCCTTAATACAAGTATATTCGTTTCAAATTTCGATGCTATGAACATTACGTTTTACGGACACGCTTGTTTTTTGATTGAACTTGGCAATGCTAAGCTGCTGATTGATCCATTTATCTCTGGAAATGAGCTCGCCAAGCATATTAATATCGATGACATTGATTGTACGCATATTCTTTTGACACATGCGCATCAAGATCATGTGCTTGACGCAGAGGCAATCGCCAAACGGACGGGAGCAACAATTGTTTCTAATTTCGAAATAGCGAATTATTACCAAGCTAAAGGCTGCTCTGTGCATCCGATGGCGCATGGCGGCTGCGTCAATTTTGATTTTGGGACAATTAAAATGGTCAATGCCATTCATACAAGCTCATTTGCAGATGGAACGTATGGCGGCAATCCTGCTGGATTTGTTATTTGGAATTCAGACGAATGCATCTATCACGCTGGCGATACAGCCTTGACAATGGATATGAAACTCATCCCGATGCAATGTCCAAAATTATCAGCAGCAATTTTGCCTGTCGGAGACAATTTTACGATGGGATATAAAGATGCGGCTGTCGCAGCAGACTTTATTGATTGTGATGAAATCATCGCTTGTCACTACGATACTTTCGGCGATATTATCGCTTGCGATCAAGCAGCAGCTACCACTGTTTTTAATAAAGCACAAAAAACAATTTCCTTTATGGAAATTGGCGAGACAAAATCAATTTGATTTAAACGGATGCCGCGGGGTGTATGGCTCTTCGACATTTAAGAAATTAAACAAACCTTTTACGAAGCGATTGCTAAATGATTTCGCGTGTCGCATATACACGACGAGGTCATGCGATTCTGCTCCTACAGAGCTTTTAATTTCAAGCGCTGTGCGACCATAATTTAACACCTCATAGCCGCCTTCAATTGCTTGCTCTGCAAGATTGTACAAGATGTTTAAATAGGATTGCGTTTGCTTGTTGACCTCAGCATTTAATCCAAGGAAATGCGCTTCAAGTTCGCGGCCATTATCAATAGTTGTGTAGTATGCAACCATTGTATTCTCAGCATCGAAATATGCGTATGCTCTAAATCGATCGCCGAGTATTGACTTTAACGTCTCGTCATATTTCGGATGCAAATTGACCAGATTAAATCCAATTCCGCGAGCTATTTCCAAATACAAATTGTATTTAATATCTCGGTATTGAATTAAATCTTCTAGAGACAATTCTTGATGTCGTAGGCCTGCACCCTTTTTTCGAGCACGCTTGTAGCGCGTTCGATATTTAGATGTCATAGCAGCGAGATATTCTTCAGTGCTTGACCATCGATTATTTATTTCAAGCTCCATCGTCGGCTGCACTTGAAATTTAAAATATCGTGATTCATCAAGCTGCTGTGCTGAAGGAAAATCTTCGCTCCTAAAATCTTTTAATAAATAAAAATGCGACTCGATACCGCGCTTGAGTAAAATATCACGAGCACAGACACAAATGTCAGTGACACAATCTGTAATTGTACCGACCTGCAATACATTGGGGCGAAACCAAAAGCCATGCTCGCCACTTACAAGTAAATTACCACAAGCGATCGCAGTAAACTCTACCTGTTTTTTGACGACTTGCTTGAGATAATTGCTCACATTCGAAAAGAAGCAATCCTTCACATTTTCATTTTGGATATTTTCGGCAGCCTGAAACCCTTGACGTTGCAATGACGCAATACCGACTGGCTGATCATACTGCGTGATCAACACATACATAAACGCCATACCAGTTGGCGTGGCCTCATCCAGTATACGTGCGTATTCGTGGCTCAAAAAGATATTATCTGAAGGCGCAAACAAACTCCACGTACCTGCATCAATTTTAGAGATCGAATCATAATAATAAGCCACCAAGCCATCATACGGCAGCACTTGCCGTATGCCAGCATCGAGCACATTTTCTAAATGGTCAACCTTCAAAACAGGAGCTTGCGTAGTCATACCGCAATTAACGACAAATACATTGCCGCATCATATTTTTTCAGTAGAAAAAATAGAATCAATCATACACTTTATGACAGAATTAAATGTTTTTGGGGCTGCCCTTCATTTCGTTTCACTTCATTCAGGTCGGGCTGTCCGGCACTCTCAGCTTGCTCATTTTATTCGCAAGCTGTTCAGACAACACCTTCCATCCCTCAGCCAAAAAGCAGCACTAAAAAAGCACGACCATGTAGATCGTGCTTCAAGTGGAGAATACCGGAGTCGAACCGGTGACCTCTTGCATGCCATGCAAGCGCTCTA
>JAHDHF010000205.1 GCA_020631455.1 Saprospiraceae bacterium | reverse complement strand
ACAAAAAGAAAACCGCTCCTCGAATAACGAGAAGCGGTCTCAACCTTAATTAAACACAATCTGTGTATTTCCTCCGAGGAGGATTCAACCCATTTTTATGTGATGGTGAAAAAACGACCCCTTCGATGAAAAATCACCTCGGGGGTCGCCCACACTATGAGAACACCATCTGCACGTATTAAGGCAGCAACTGTGCCAAAAAATGTGAAACATGAAGAAGATGTCGTCTAGGCGGCATCTTAACACTTGGCTTGATGCTGCCTCTCTCGTGGCGTACCTTCGTGATTGAGCTCATGAGTTTATCAGATAAAACAGTACAACAGGTCAAGGATGCCATGCGCGTAGACGACGTCGTAGGCGAGTTTGTGCGGCTCAAAAAAGCTGGCTCGACGCTCAAAGGTCTCTGCCCATTTCATGGAGAAAAGACGCCATCATTTGTGGTCAGCCCAGCCAAGGGATTTTATCATTGCTTTGGTTGCCAAAAGTCTGGAGATGCGATTACATTTCTCATGGAGCATAATTCGCTTGACTTTGTAGAATCGATCAAGTGGCTCGCCAATCGCTACAATATCGAAATCATCGAGGAGCAGCGATCGCAAGAAGCCATCGAAAAACGAAATCATCGTGACAGCTTGCGCCTCGTCATCGAAGCAGCCGAAAAGCATTATATCACAACGATGCTCGAAGATGAGCTCGGCCGCTCGGTTGGTTTGAGTTATTTTAAGCATCGCGGCTTCACTGATGAGACAATCAAAAATTTTGGTCTCGGCTACGCGCATGACAAGCGCAATGATCTTGTCTTGACGCTGACTCAAGCCGGCTACAAGCAAGAGCACATACAAGAAGCTGGTTTGATGACAAAGTCAGGTGCTGACTTTTTGCGTGGGCGAGTGATCTTCCCGATTAGAGATATGACGGGCAAGACGGTTGCCTTTGCTGGTCGTGCGATGGTGAGCGACAAGGGCGTACCAAAATATCTCAACATCGGCGAGACGGAGTTGTACAAAAAGTCGCACGTTTTATATGGTCTTGATCTCGCTCGTGCGCCGATTCGTAAGTTAGATGAAGCAATCGTTGTAGAAGGCTACACTGATGTGATCTCTTTGCATCAGCATGGTGTGCCGAATGCTGTAGCGACTTCTGGTACGGCTTTGACGCCCGGACACGTTGATTTGATCAGGCGCTTTTCTGATAATGTGACCTTCCTCTTTGATGGCGACAAAGCAGGCATCAAAGCTGCCATGCGCGGAATGGATGTCGCAGTCACGGCCGGAGCAAATGTGCGCGTCGTGATCTTGGATGATGGGCAAGATCCTGATTCGTTTATTCAAGATGTCGGACTTGCTGCTTTTGAAGCGTTTATGTCTGAGCGCAAAGTGACGTTCGTTGAGTTTAAGGCAAGTTGGCTGCTTAAAGAAGCCGGAACTGACCCAATCAAGCGGAGCAAAGCTGCTCGCGAAGTGATGCGCTCTGTCGCTCTGGTCGATGACTCGATCATGCGCCAAGAATATGCTCGCTTTGCAGCCAAGCTGCTCGACATGAATGAGCAGACGCTTCTTGCAGAAACTCAAGAGGAGCGAGTCAAACTCCTCAACCAGCGCCAAAAAGATGCAGCTCGTGAGCAACAACGCTTACAACGCGAACGCCGAAGAGCCGCTGAGCAAAGTGGAGCTGCTCCGCCACCGCCTATGCCTGATGACTATCAAGGCATGGACGCTTATGACGATTATCAAGAGGATGATCCGCGTGAGCAGCTCGTCGAACGCGCAGCTCCTTCGCGACATCAAATGATCGAAGAAGCTGTGATTCGACTTCTTGTATTGTGGGCGGAGCGCGAGATGGAAGATGGCATCACAGTCAAGGATTATGTCTTGCACCAACTCGATGATCTACGCGATCATTTTGATGATCCAATCTGTAAACTCATCTTGCTCGAATGCTATGACAGACATAGTCGTGTGCAGCCAATTAATGAAGCATATTTCAGGTCGCATAATTCGCAAGATGTGATTAAGCTTTGCGCAAAATTGAGCGCAATTAAATACAATCCAAGTGAGCGAAATACCTACCGCCACCAAAAGCCAATCCTTGACAATCACTACGAGGAAACAATTAAAACAATACGCCGCCTTAGAATTAAAAAAATAGAACGGCTGCTAAAAAAAACGCAACTTGAATTTTCTGAACTGAAAAGCGAAGATGAAAAAAAACAGATAAAACTGATTAGACGCATCACAAAATTGCAATCAATACTGTCTGCGCTTCATCTTGAAGATGGTACAGTTGTACTCCCAAATCGGTAAGTTATTCTTTTGAAATTTTATTTTTAATTCTATTAAAAAAATTCGTCAATTTAAAGTTTGATTTTTGTTGGCTCGTATTTAAAAACGGAAAATCAACATCAGGAATTGCGCAATCTAAAAAAGGGCAAAGTGTTTCCCAGTTGTTGCCATCTGCTAGTGAGATTATAAGCAGCTTGTTTGGATTGTGCTCTTGAAAAAACTGCTTGACTTGATCGTTGTGCGTATTATAAAAATGGATATGCTCTTCTTTGTATTGATGTGGCATTGCGTGACCATAAATCATCTTTCGAAATAAAGTAGGACCTGTGCGATCTGCATGTTTGCATAAGCTCTCAAACCAAATATCGGCTGAATCTCGGATCGCCAAAATGAATTTTGCATCATCAAATTTGTGATACAACTCTTTGTAAACAAGCGGCCAAGGCCAATCCTCAAAATTATTATACTGTTCTGCTGCTTGAAAAATTGGATCAAATGTATTGTTTTCCCAAGCTTTGGTTAATTCTAAATCGCAGGAAATATGCTTATTAAATCCGAGGATCTCGAGCGCTCTGCCGAGTGATGTTGTCCCTGTTTTATTTAAGCCTATGCCGAATACTTTCATGATCTTCATCTCAAAATACACAAAAGCTGCTACGGACAAGCGCTGCGAAGTGGTGGCGATAGCCAGACGCGAGTGAAACGAGCGGCCGAGCGA
>JAHDHF010000044.1 GCA_020631455.1 Saprospiraceae bacterium | reverse complement strand
GGGCTATTCGGCAGTACGGTAGCCTAGCTTTTTTCATTTTAATTTTTAATAGAAAGATTTTATGTTTTCTATTAAAAATTAAAATGAAAAATCCGCTCGCAAGCTCGCGCTGCCTTCTATCCCTCAGCCCTTAGGCTTTTGATTTTTTGACATATTGAGTCAAGATGACGATGTGCTGCCCATTGACGCGACCCTCGATGTGATTGGCGTTGTTCATATCAAGGCTGATGCGGCGCACTGCTGTACCGCGCTTAGCAACAAAGCTCGCTCCTTTGACATTAAGATCTTTGATGAGTACGACGCTATCGCCTTGCGCTAAGATCACGCCGTTGGAATCTTTGTGTACGACTTTGTTATCAGCTGCGACTTGAGCAGCACGAGCCCAGGCGAGATGCTCGTCTTCGATATAGATCATGTCAAAGAGATCTTGAGCCCATGATTCTGTTTTGAGTTGATCAAGCAGACGCCAAGCAAGAACTTTGACAGCAGGAACTTCGCTCCACATACTTTCATTGAGACAATGCCAGTGATGCATGTCAATTTGCTCAGGATCATTGATTTGAAGATCGCAGGTCGAGCATAGGAGTACTCGCGAGTCAATGTTGGCTGCTAGAGCGTGTGAGACCTCGTGTACAAGTAGATTGTCTGTAGAGCTGCAAAGCTCGCAGCTCGACTCGCTGCGATTAAGTAAATCTTGTGGTAGACTCATACTGCAAGGTATTGCGTTTTGGGCGGAGGCTCGTGCTGCTTGGACAAGCGCTGCGAAGTGGTGCGACCAAAGGGAGCAGACTCAGCTCTGCTGAGGCCGAGCGAAGAGCGAGCCACGAAGCATAGCGACCGCAGCCGATTGAAATGAGGCTGCGGATGGCCCAAACTTCTAGACTTATTTATTCGGTAGAATCGAGTGTGAGAATGATTTTTTCGACCCGTCTGTCTGTCATACGCTCGACTCGAATAGTCGCGCCGTCTACCTGATAAGTGTCGTCTACTTCGGGCATAGCGCCAGCCATCGACATGACAAAGCCGCTGAGTGTTTGGTAATCGCCTTCAGGAAGCTCGAGGTCTTGGAGCTGACGATTGACCGCTTCGATCTCTGAGCGACCATCAAAGCGATAGCGACGATCATCGAGCTGTACGCCGACCAGCTCTGGAGCATCGTGTTCGTCTGAAATTTCGCCAAAGATCTCCTCGAGAATATCTTCAAGTGTAATGATACCTGCCGTTGCGCCAAATTCATCGACAACACAGGCTATGCCTTGCCGCTCTTGGATGAACTCTTGCAGCAATGGATGGGCGTACATGAGATCGGTGACAGTCTTGATTGGGCGTATTGCTTCGCGAATGTGTTTTGGCTGCTGCAACAGATCTTGGTGATGAACGTAGCCGAGAATGTTGTCGAGCTTATCATCAACAACGAGCAGCCGTGAGTGCTTGGAGTCAATAAAAGTCTGCTTGATTTCTTCGAGGGGATCAGCAACATCAACTGTGACAATTTCTAATCTCGGAATCATACAATCACCTACGCGGACTTTGATGAGATCAAGGGCATTTTCAAAGATTTCTGTCTCGATTGAGTTTTCTTTACCAACCTGGACATTTTGGATGAAGTGTTTGAGCTCTGTCCGAGTAAAGTCTGTAGGATCAACATCAGTGTTTCCTTTGCTGAAGATCTTGACGAGTGATGATGATAGCCACATCATTAGACTGACAAGTGGCATGAGGATAAGACCGATGTACCATAAAATTGGCCCGAGGTTTTTGAGGATGCGTGTAGGAGAGAGTCGAAAAGTGAGTTTTGGTATAAACTCTCCAAATACCAGTACAAGTCCTGTTGCCAAAACTGTAGAGATCAGCAGCTCTAAAAACGGCTGCGACATGTCTGGCATAATGTAGCGATCAATCAAGCGACCTGCAAGCAAGGAGTACAAGACGAGCACGATATTATTGCCGATCAGCGTCATGCTGATGAAGCGCGCAGGATCGCTAAAGAGTCTGTCTATAATACGACCGTCAGCATTGTCTTGCGAGCGGAGCAGCTCGACTCGGAGTCTATTGGCAGAAAAGAAGGCGATCTCAATACCCGAAAAAAATCCAGAGGCAAGTAATGCCAAAATCATCAGGATGAGTAGGTATAGATCTCCGTTCATAAGTGGCGCAAAGGGTGCGCGATGTTGTTGAGTCGTATAAATGTACAGAAGATGTTGTACACTTTTGCAGTTTGTTTGCTCCTTGCTGCTCTAATGCTGCCTACATTTGATCTCTCGATAGAATCGCCCTCATTATGTATCCTGATCTCAGTTATTTCCTTCACGATATTTTTGGTACTGCACGAGATAGCTGGCCAAGTATTGTCAAAACATATGGCTTTTTTCTGGCCTTGACATTTCTTGTAGGTGCGTTGATCTTGTATCGAGAGCTCAAATGGTTTGAGAGTCAGGGCAAAATGGATGGCAAAATCCAAGAAGTCACGCGTGGAGCTGCACCAAAAATCACGGATATCTTAAGTCAAGCCATTTTTGGATTTCTGCTTGGATTTAAAGGCGTACATATCGCGTTGAATTTTGCAGCATTCCAAATGGATCCGTCAGGGATTCTCTTGAGTACACAAGGCAACTGGCTCTTTGGAATACTTGGAGCAGTACTTTTAGGCGGCTATCAGTATTGGACGCTTAAACAACAACAACTCGATAAACCGATCGTCGAACGCGTCAAAGTGATGCCGCATCAGCGTGTTGGTGATCTTATACTTGTCGCTGCTATTTCAGGGGTATTAGGAGCAAAGGTGTTTTCGATTTTGGAAGATCCTGCACCATTTTTTGCTGATCCGATGGGTACATTCTTTAGTGGAAGCGGTCTAACGATTTATGGAGGTTTGATCACGGCGACACTTGTCATCATCTGGTATGCAAAACGACAAAACTTGCCTTTGCTGTACTTAATGAATGCTGCTGCTCCAGTCGTGATGATTGGATATGGAGTTGGCCGTCTTGGTTGCCATTTTAGTGGTGATGGTGATTGGGGTATCGAAAATCCGCATCCGATGCCGAGTTACCTATCGTTTTTGCCCGAGTGGCTCTGGGCGTATGACTATCCGCATAATATCAATATGGATGGCGTGCCAATCGAAGGCTGTACGGTCAAGTATTGCACGCATCTCGACCCCAAAGTCTACCCAACACCCATCTATGAAACCTTTATGGCCACAACGCTTGGCTTGATCCTAATGCTGATGAATCGCAAATTCTTTATTCCGGGATTTGTCTTTGGTGTGTATTTGCTGTTTACTGGAGTCGAGCGATTTTTTATTGAAAAAATTCGGGTGAATATCCGCTATGATTGGCTGCCTGGTGAACCGACGCAAGCAGAGGTCATTTCTTTGATGTACATATTGGCTGGTATTGTTTTTATGGCCTGGACGTATTTGTGCTACAAGAAAGGTTCGACAGAATAACACTTCCTAGGTTCAATAGATAAGTGCGAAAGATTTCTTTAGTGAAGAGCTGAAGAGGGAAAAGGCTCATGGCGGCTCGCCGCCATGAGTTTTGAAATTGAGAAAAATGTTGATCTTTCATTTACGACAATGGAAAGATTATACAAACAGTTAACTCAAGAGCAAAGGTATCAACTTGATTGTTTACTCAGAGTGAATACCCCAAAAGATAAAATTGCAGAGCTACTGCAATGCCATTTATCCACTGTTTATCGAGAGATTAAGCGGAAGAGTAAGCGAGGTTCAAAGAGAGATACTTATGATCCTGAGTTTGCTCAACATTTGTGCAAGAAGCGTCACGAGCTGAAGACAAAGAGTACACGATTCTCTGATCGGATGAAGCGTATTATTCGTTGGCTTATTCGGGCTAAATGGAGTCCGGAACAAATTGTAATGACTTGTAAGAAAAGGAAGATTCCGATGATCAGTATTGAGACGGTTTAACAGTACTTGTATGAGTTAGAACGAACGGAATTTGACTTTTGTATCTGGTATTTTCGTTTTGGACAAGCGCTGCGGAGTGGTGCGTCCCGACTTCTCAGGAGGATAGCAGACGCGAATATAATGAGCGGCCGAGCGAACAGCGAGCCACGTAGCATAGCGACCTCTATTTTTTTCTAGTGAATTTTCACTAGAAAAAAATAGAGGGTGGCCCATGATTATTTAATGTGGAATGGGATCAAGTGGTAAATTGTCAATGAGGCGGATGCCTTCGAGAAATGCTGCTGTGCAAATGACGGCGGGCTTGGTCGATGCTTGATCGAGTGGTATGAGTGTGTCGGCGTCAGCGATGGTGAGATATTCGATCTCGAAATCGGGGTGTAGTGAGACTTTGGCTTCTTGGAGCAGCAAAGGCAAGGGCGTGATGCCGTACATGTCGCGCGCATAACACAACATGCGATAGATGTCGGCGGCGGTCTCGCGACCTCTATCGCTGAGTCGGCGATTGCGGCTGGACATGGCGAGCCCTGTCTCAGTGCGCATGGTCTCGCCCATGATGAGCTGAGTTGGGATATTGAGCTGCTGGATCATGTATTTGATGATCGCGAATTGTTGAAAGTCTTTTTGTCCCATGATAAGGGCTTCTGGCTTGACGATATTAAGCAGTCGATTGACGACTTGTACGACGCCATCAAAATGGCCTGGACGAAACTCGCCTTCCATAGCTGTGGCAAGGCTACCGAGGTCGAGATCGACGCTGGTGTCAATGTCAGTTGGGTAGACATCTTCGACAGTCGGCGCGTAGACGATTGAGTCGCCGAGCGTGCTTAAGAGATCGACGTCGCCTTGGAGATCGCGAGGATATTTGTCTAGGTCAGCTGCTTGGTTAAACTGTGTGGGATTGACAAAAATACTTGTAACGCAGTGATCGCACTCTTGCATTCCGCGCTCGACGAGCGAAAGATGTCCTTGGTGGAGCGCGCCCATCGTCGGAATAAAGGCTATTGTTTGACCTTTTTGCCGTAGCGAATTGAGAGCTGCTTGGAGTTCTTTAGTTGTTTTATAGATCTTCATAGAAGGAAAAAAGACCGTTCGGTCTATTATGCTCAGGTTAAAGGGAGGGTAAGTAACGATTTTTCGTTAAAAAATGCTACCTTTGTGCGATCTTTTTTCGCCTTCTTTTAGGGGTGAATTTTCATTCAATTTTCGATAAAATCGTATGGACAAAAAGCGTGTTTTAATCATCTCGCAGGAGATGAATCCGTATACAGCAATTTCAGAAATTTCTCAGATTGTCCGCGCATTGCCAGAGTATCTGCATAAGCAAGGTATGGAGCTTCGTCTCTTGATGCCTCGCTTTGGTACAATCAATGAGCGACGCCATAAATTGCATGAAGTGGTGCGTCTTTCGGGTATGAATATCATTGTAGATGATGATGATTATCCATTAATCATCAAGGTTGCATCGCTTCCTGGTCTGCGCCTTCAGGTCTACTTCTTGGACAATGATGAGTTTTTCAAGCGTAAGACTGTCTTTGAAGACAAAGACGGTAAGTTGCATGATGACAATGCTGATCGCATGGTCTTCTTCTGCAAAGGCGCTCTTGAAACGGTCAAGAAATTTGGTTGGCCGCCAAACATCATCCATTGCCATGGTTGGATGACGAGTTTGATTCCATTGTATCTCAAAACTGCATACAAGAATGAGCCGCTCTTTGAGCAGTCGTCTGTTGTGTATTCTGCTTATGATGGTAGCGAGCTTGCGAGTGCATTCCCAGAGAACTTCGGTGACAAAGCGTCAATCAATAACCTTTCGGCAGAAGATTTGAAAGCATATTTTGACGAGGACGGTGTACACTTGCACCGTGGCGCATTTGCTAATTCTGATGCTGTGATCCAAGGAACGGATGAGATCAGCCCAGAGCTTGTAGCTGAGCTTGAAAATGCTCCTTGTCCTGTCTTAAAATCTACTGGTCTTGAAGGCAATGAGCTTCTTCAGTCTTATGTAGATTTCTATGAAAGTCTTCTTGAAGAACCACAGGAAGCGTAATTCATATTTTTAACGTTAGCAGTAAGAAACGTACACGCCCGATTCATACTTCAATCAAAGTGAATCGGGCGTCATTTTTGTGTTGCCGTATTGATACTTTTTCTATGATTCGTAATTGCTCTATTCAGTTGTCACGTGCTTTTGCTGCTTGTGTATGTTGCTTAGTTTTATTCCTAGCATCATCATGCAATGATCCTTCTTCGCTTGGCTCTACAATTTTTCCGCCAGAGGATACTGTAAATGCTCTCTTTACTGATACGCTCACAATCGTAGCTCAAACAACGACAGAAGACAGTGTTCTTGTGTATAGCCCTGATCCGCTTGTTCAGCTTGATGAATACATTGTCGGCGATATTTCTGATCCAGTATTTGGTCGTTATACTTCTGAGATTTTTTCTCAGTTTCGCTTGTCAGCGACTAATCCTGACTTCACAGATGCTGTGCTTGATTCTGTTGTTCTGATTTTGCCGTATGCAACCGAAGGGCATTATGGAAATTTAACTCAGCCACAAACATTCGTCGTCAGAGAACTCAAAGAATCGATGGATCCGTTGCTTCCATATTACTCGAATGAAACGTTTAGCACTGGACCTTTACTTTCTTCTGGAGGGGTTTTGGCAACTGCTACCTTTATCCCAAACACCATGGATAGCGTTTCAATCAATGGAGAACTACTTGCACCACAACTGCGGATTCCACTTGACAATTCGCTTGGGATGCAGCTTCTTGATACAATGAATCGGTCATTCACAGAAAGCAACGAGGCATTTCAAGAGTTTTTCAAAGGAATAAATGTGGAGGCCGATCCAAGCAATGATGCTATGCTCGTGTTCCGTTTGTCGAGTGCTCTCGCTGGTATTCGAGTATACTACACACTTGATACATTTAATGTTTCGTACTTGCTTAATATCGGAACATTATCAGCAAAGACGAGTCATTTTGAAGAATCATATAGCAGTGGAACCATCGCTCCATTTATCAATAATCCAACTCTTGGAGACTCGCTATTATATGTACAAGGTTTAAGTGGGGTTAATGCTCAATTAGATTTTCCTTATCTTTCTTCGCTTGGTAATGTAATTATCAATAAAGCCGAACTTGAGGTGACCGTAGCAGATGAATTAAACTTGACAGAATTTCCGCTTGGTGAGCAGTTATTAATTTTAGAACAGGTCGGTGGAGATCTTGTCCTCATTGAAGATGTTGTTGTCTCTCTACAGCGTGGAAGTTTCGAGTTATTTGGAGGCACTAAATCTGAAATGGATGGCGGCTCTACTTTTACGAGATATAAAATGAACCTGTCTGGTCATTTCCAAAGAATGATTGATGGAGATTCTCCTTCGACAGTTTATCTTTCGATGTTCCAAAAGGCCGAACGACCAGAACGTATTGTTATCGGAGGGCCAAAGAATACCGTATATGAGATGAAATTGAATCTCACGTACACCAAATTAGATTAAAAGCTTATGTGCGGAATCGTTGCTTACATTGGAAAGCGTGAAGCTTATCCGATACTCATAAAAGGCCTTCAGCGACTTGAATATCGAGGATATGATAGTGCTGGAGTTGCTTTACTTCAAGACGGTATCGAAGTTTATAAAAAACAAGGTAAAGTTCAGGATCTACTTGATCATGTTGGCGATCGCGAAACCTCTGGAAACGTAGGAATCGGCCATACTCGATGGGCGACACATGGCAAGCCAAATGATATCAATGCTCATCCTCACTTGAGCGGAAATGGTCGTCTCGCTATCATACATAACGGCATTATTGAGAATTATGCTGAACTGAAGACAATTCTTGAAAATGATGGGCATGTTTTCCAAAGTGAAACAGACACAGAGGTTCTTTGCCATTTGATTGAAGAACTTCAAAATCAAATGGACGAACCGATCGAAGAAGTTGTTCGCGTAGCATTGACAAAAGTGATCGGAGCGTATGCGATTGTCATTATAGACAGAGATGATCCAAGCAAACTCATAGCTGCTCGTAAAGCAAGTCCACTTGTCATCGGTATTGGTAAAGACGAGTTCTTTATGGCGTCAGATGCAAGTCCTATTGTCGAGTACACAAAAAATGTCGTGTACTTAGGCGATGAAGAAATCGCAGTCGTCACACTTGATGGCAAAATGGAGATTAAAACGATTGACGACCAGCTCCAAACACCGTATATCCAAGAACTTGACCTTGAGATAGAAGCACTTGAAAAAGGTGGCTTTGATCATTATATGCTCAAGGAAATATATCAGCAACCTTCAACGATTGCAGATGCAATGCGAGGGCGCTTGCTGACAGAGCAAAGCTTAATCCGTCTAGGCGGCATTGAAGAGTATGCCAATAGAATCGTCAATGCCGATCGTATCATTATTGTTGCCTGCGGTACATCATGGCATTCAGCACTTATTGCGGAGTATTTATTTGAAGACTTAGCACGTGTCCCTGTAGAAGTTGAGTATGCGAGTGAATTCCGATATCGGAATCCCGTCATCACAAATAAAGATGTTGTTATAGCGATTTCTCAAAGTGGTGAAACCGCAGATACGATGGCTGCACTTGAGCTAGCTAATCAACGTGGGGCTCTTACATATGGTATAGTTAATGTCGTCGGATCTTCTATCGCCCGAGTGACTGATGCCGGATCTTATATACATGCAGGCCCTGAGATTGGTGTTGCTTCTACAAAAGCATTTACAGGTCAAGTTACGCTTTTGACAATGATGGCATTGAGTATCGCCAATAAACGAGGCACTCTCAGCAAGTCATACTATCAGCAGCTTTTACAAGAACTCGAAGCTATTCCCGATAAAATAGAAGCAGCTTTAGCTCTTGATCCAAAGATTAAGTATATAGCCCAAGAGTTTAAAGACTCCGAAAATGCTCTTTATCTAGGACGTGGCTACAACTTCCCAGTGGCCCTAGAAGGCGCGCTCAAACTCAAAGAGATCAGCTACATTCATGCAGAAGGTTATCCGGCTGCTGAGATGAAGCACGGGCCTATCGCATTGATTGACGAGAATATGCCTGTGGTAGTTATTGCGACTAACAAGAGCGCTTACGAAAAGATTGCAAGCAATATTCAAGAAGTCAAAGCACGCAAAGGCCGAGTTATTGCTGTCGTTACCGAAGGCGATCGTACAATTAGTGAAATAGCAGATTACACGATTGAAATCCCTGAAACAATAGAACCACTGACGCCACTTCTTTCTGTAATCCCGCTACAGCTTTTATCATACCATATTGCTGTTATGCGTGATTGTGATGTCGATCAACCGCGCAATCTTGCCAAGTCTGTCACCGTAGAATAACCATCTACTCTTTTATTCCTTTATGACTGTTTTTCAAACTGCTCAAGAGCGAGATGCTTCGCTTTCATACAATTCTCAGCGAGTACAGCTTGTCATTCCAGAGTATGGACGTCATGTTCATGAACTTATAGACCGAGCAAAAACAATCCAAGACCCCGAAGAGCGCAAAGCAATGCTCGTCCGTACAGTGTATTTAATGCACCAAGTGAATCCTCAGTCGCAGAAGATTGAAGATTCATTCGAGCAACTCTGGCAAGCAGTTTTTGTGATTGGAGGAAAAGACCTTCAAGTCGATGTTGAATACAAACCTGTCGAAACGGCAACAGAGACTCGTCCAGAGCGAATGAGTTATTCGCAAAACAAGATCAAGTATCGGCACTACGGAAAAGGCGTCGAAATGATGATAGAAGAAGCTTGCAAAATCGAAGATCAAGAAAAACGATTTGGGTATACTCACGCTATTGCTGCCTTCATGAAAATGGCACATAAAGCATGGGCCAAAGAACATGTCGAAGATGTTCAGATCGTAGCTGACCTAAAAGAATTGTCAAATGGAAAACTGACACTCGAAGCAGATACTGAAATTCACGCACCAAGCAATCTTCCAAATCAAAGAAATCAAAAAGACGGTTTCAAGAAGAAAAAGAGAAACAACAAAAACCGCAACAAAAACAACCGCAACCGCAACCGCAATAACCGAAATCGATAAACTAAAGCAAGACATTTCGTGTCCTTGGTGCGTTATTTGAATAGATTTTGTAAGTACCGATATGTAAACAACAATCACATGGCACGTATAGCTATCATCCTCGCTAGCTTCTTTTGCATTTCAGGAGCACTTATGGCTCAAGAAGATTATGATGACAAAGGGACAGACACCAAAGTCATCGAAAAACAAAACAAGCGAAGTCTCAAAGACAAATTCGAAATCGGCGGAGCCTTTGCATTTCAATTTGGGAATACAAGCAATGTCGTCATCGCGCCTACTGTCGGGTATCGGATTACGCCAAGATTTGTCGTAGGAGCAGGACCCAATTACAACTTTCTCTCAGCGCAAAACATCTTTACAGGAGTACGAGAAAGCTATCACATCTATGGCGCACGAGCATACACACGCTATCTCGTGATTCCTCAAGCATACTTGACTGCCGAGTTTGAACAACTTGCCGCATCGCGCAAAGTCGTATTTGATGGCAACGTACTCAACAAAGACAGCAATACACTTCCAGCACGCCTACTTCTCGGCGCAGGTTATACAACCAATTTTGACAAAGGCTTCGGCTTTAACATGGAAGTCCTCTACGACGTACTTGATTCACCATTTTCAGGCAACCTTATACCAGGAGTTCCGCTAGAGATTAGAGGTGGCGTACGCTACGGCTTCTAATAAAATATTATTTATTTGAGGCATCCGCCTCGCATAGCGAGGCGGCGGGCTATCCGCAGTACGGTAGCCTAGCTTCTATTAAAAAAAGCCACACAATACGTGCGGCTTTTTTTAATAGAATCCGCCCTACGGGCGCTGCTCCTATCCCTATGCCAAGGCAGCTTACTCAGACAAGCGCAGCGAAATGGCGCGACCCTAGGGAGAAGAAGGCGCATTATACTCTAAACACAATTTAAATTTCATTGTTTGAAAGTCCGTGAAAGTATCAATTGTAGGAGCAGGGATGGCTGGTCTAAGCGCTGCGATTTATTTGCATCGTGCTGGTCATGATATAGAAATACTGGAAGCAAGTAATGGTGTCGGTGGGCGAGTTCGCTCTGATTATCTAGATGGATATACCTTAGATCGTGGTTTTCAAGTTTTACAAACAGCCTATCCAGAGGCCAAGCGCCTCCTTGATTACGAAGCACTTCAACTCGAATCGTTTTATTCTGGCAGCATAAAATTAAAATCGCAAGGTGTCAAACAGATGTTTGTTGATCCACAACGACACCCTCAGTACATCTTTGATATGTTGTTTACAGATACAATCCGCACAAGAGACTTGCTGCGCACATACAGGATGAAACAAAATATCAAGTCTAAATCTATTGAAGCAATTTTTGACCAACCATTTCAAACATCAATAGAAGGTTTGAGATCACGAAAAATGACCGATTTATATATTCGTGAGTTTTGGCTGCCATTTTATGGCGGAGTGTTTTTTGACTCCGATCTCAAAACAGATATGCGACAACTTGACTTCACATTCAAAATGTTTGCGGAAGGAACTGTTGCACTTCCTCAAAATGGAATGCAAGCTATTGGAGATCAGCTCGCAAGTCTACTTCCAGAAGGCTGCATCAGTCTCAATACTCGTGTCCATAAAATTGAGAATAAAGAAATAGAACTAGATAATAAAACGATAACAGCAGACTGTATAATCGATACTCGCCCTGAGCTACATCAAGAATGGCGCGGTACAACGACAGTCTATTTCACAGCAGATGAAAGCCCATTTGATGGACGATTTATTGCATTAAATGCGCAAGGCAAAGGACGAATTAGTAATATCGCTATCCTTAGTGCTGTCCAAAAAAGCTACGCACCTGAAGGCAAACATTTAATTGCTGTTTCGATGCCTTCTCTTGAGCCTATTACCGAAACTGACTTCATTTACGATGTAAAACGAGAGATAAAAACATTACTCGAAACAGATATAAAAAATTGGGAACACTTGCGTACATATCGTATTCCTATTGGGCTGCCAAAACTGAGTGAATCTCGGCACAATCGTTCAGCCGATGATTGGAAGCAAGATAATGGATATTATCGTGCAGGAGATTTTATGCTCAATGGTTCGATTAATGGCGCATTGCGTAGTGGTAGACTTGTAGCAGAATCTATTATTAAAGAATACTCTTGATTTATAGAGTTTTTGCAGCGTTGTTTGCTATCTCTAAGCTTGCACAGTACTAGCGCGTAGAGCGAATACGCTCAAATCGTTTTTTGAGTGAGAGAATTGGCTTCTCGAAAAACTCATAGGAGAGCGCAGATACAACAACTGTCAATACTACGACGGCTAAAATCTTGACTAAAGCCAGTTTTTCTAGAAAACCGATTGGGTAGACCCACTCGATGATTGCACTATGATACATGTACAATCCAAATGATATTTTTCCGAGATAATTAATTGTTTTGTTGCTTGAGACCCAATCAAGCATAGCATCGTTCTTTGTTTTATTAAGTGCAAAGCCAAGTAACAGTAAAGTCAGCGGAACAATAAAGATCCATCGACGAAAAGCAGCATTTAAATATCCATCAAAAAGATTGGAATCTATCGTACACATAAATACTAGTAGAACAACTACAACAATCCAAGTGAACATTGGCTTCCAGTTCACTCGAAATGAATGATAAAAATGAGCGTAAGCAATGAGGCCGCCTAGTGCTAAAGCATCACTTCTACTCAATGTGTGCATATACAAAGTCATCCAATTTCGCCATTCGAGTGTGTATGTGCTGTACACGCGAAACCCGAGACTCAATAAAATAATCGCTCCAAATAAATATGGCAGCCAGCGTTTTTTAATAAATAGAATAAGCGCTGGCACTATTAAATAAAAATGTTCTTCGATATTAATCGACCAAAGCGGATTTAATGTACCGACGGTCCATTTTCCCGTATCGATCATCCAAAAATTCCCGCAGAAATACAGAAACTTCGAAAAATTAATTGGCTCGTGATAATTGTGGAATTGAATATAGCCAATCGCAATAATTAAAAAATACAAGGGAAAGATGCGTAGAATACGACGCATATAAAAGCTCGATAATTTAATTGTATTGTAAGCAGCTTTTTCTGCGAGTAATAAATACGTAATTAAAAAGCCGCTCAGGATAAAAAAAATATCGACGCCAATAGGAAGGTTGTGATGAAACTCCTTTAAGACAGATGGAAACTCATTGCTGTAGCCATTGAGCGCATGATAAAACACGATAGCAAAGGCTGCAAAAAACCGAATTGCATTGAGCCCTTTGAAGTGTATTCGCGGTCGTGTCGTCTCTGTACTCAAGTGTGATTTTCTTGTATCCGATTTTGAAAAACAGGCTGCTACAAGCTGTATTCTTATCCGAGAGCAAGGTAAAGACTTTCGCCTAGACTGTCTCTGTACAAGAGCTGGACAAGCGATGTGAAGCAGTGCCGCTAGGCAGACGCGAGTGCTCGCACGAGCGGCCGAGCGAATAGCGAGCTGCGTAACGTAGCGACCGCCGAATGGAATGAGGCGGATGGCCCCAAAAGATGCTCACTCCTATTGTCATAAAACTGCCATAAACAAATTGTGTAGATTCGATCCAAATAAGGCTAAAACAAGGCATTCTGACCCATTTTTGACGGTCTCGCTGATGGCTCGTTCTACTTTTGTTGAACAGTGTTTAATAACCTGTGGCAAGACATTATATGCCCTCTATTCATTCGTACAAGATCATTACTGCGACACATCGTACGATGTCTGTCAAGCGCCTCAAGCAGGTGTCAGTCAGCCATGATGATGATGATATGACGCAACATCGCCTTGAGCAGCTCAAACATCGCTTTGGCCTGAGTGAGATCATGTATCTCAACACTTGCAATCGCGTCTGCTATGCATTTTGTGCAGATCAGGTTCTTGAGGATGGGTTCATGGCACAATTTGTTGCGGCTATCAATCCTGAACTGACTTCAGAAGATGTCGATGATATTGTCTCGCGGATTTCCTTGTTTGAAGGCGAATATGCAGTCATGCATTTGTTTGAAGTGGCGAGTTCGATTGATTCTTTGGTAATCGGTGAGCGCGAAATACTGCGGCAGCTCCGCTGTGCTTACAGCAAAAGTCAAGAGCGCGGATTGACAGGAGACGCATTCAGACTCTTGATGAATCACACTGTCGAAGCGGCTAAACGCGTGTACACGACCACTCGAATTGGCGAAAAACCTGTATCTGTAGTTTCGCTCTCTGTCAAGCAATTGCTCAAGCACAATCCAAGTACACAAAGTCGTGTCTTGATCGTAGGAGCTGGACAGACCAATGTCCTCGTCAGCAAATTTTTGCAAAAAAACGGATTCAAGAATTTTGCAGTATTCAATCGCAGCTTTGAGAAAGCACAAGCACTCGCGACGACATTGCGCGGAGCAGCATTCTCGCTCGATTCACTCGTCGATTATGCGCACGGATTTGACATTCTAGTCGTTTGCACAGCATCACAAGAAGCTGTCATCACCAAAGAAATATATGCCCAGCTGATCGGCTCGGATACAGGCAAAAAATACATAATCGACCTCGCAGTGCCCAATGATGTCTCAGAAGAAGCCATCGCTACATATGATCCAATCTACATCGAAGTAGAAGGCTTGCGAGAGCTTGCACAAGCCAATCTCGCGTTTCGTGAGGCAGAAGTGTATGCTGCTCAAAATGTTTTGGCAGATGAGCTAGCGCGATTTGGCGAAGTTTATCGAGAGCGACAGATCGAGCTTGCGATGCGACACGTCCCGAGTGAGATCAAAGCGATCAAAAAGCACGCGATGGAGTCTGTGTTTAAGCGCGACCTAGCAGAACTTGACCCAGACACGCTCGATCTCGTCACGCGTATGATGTCATACATGGAGAAAAAATGTATCTCCATCCCGATGACAGCAGCCAAGCAAGCCGTCAGTGGCAAAGAAAACGTCAAGTCAACAGCATCCCGCAAGACACACCGACGAAAACACGTCGAAGTCAAACGATAAGCAATAGAATTTTTTGGGGCTGCCCGCGCTTATCGCGCGGTCGGGCTGTCCGCAGTACGGTAACCTAGCCGCCTGCGCTTTGCTTGGCGTCCGCTTCACTCATTTCAATCGCTCGCGCTGCTCCTATCCCTCAGCCAATGATCAACCCGAAATTTGATCGTTCTCCCTAATTGCATAATAGCTTTTCAATTTTTCAAAACGCTCTCGAGCATAAGGGGAAAAATGGATATACTTCTTGTAAAGAGAATAAACATTCATAACCAACAGTTTCATTTTATGAGCTGAATTTAAGGAATACAATAAATGATTGCCAAAAAGCTTTTATAAAGAAATTCAACAATGGAATCCTACTTGTAGAAAGGCTTCAGCCAAGGTTGATTACTTATGATGGGGGAGTTAAAGTACAATTATCGCATACTGAAAATAAGAATTCGAAATAAACGTATAAAAAAAACAACTGAAGGGATAGATCTTCAAGGAAATTACGGAGGTCAAGAACTTCGAGATTCCTTGCAGCATTATGGCCAAGTAAGTATTTTGATCTTCAGGTACAGTTTCGTAAACACTAAGCTGTAGAAGACGAAAATCTTCTGTCTCACTTATTCTACCGCTCCAAAAGAGCAGAAAAATGGTATAATAACTTAGTAGATAATGGAGGTTATTCTTCAATAGAATATGGTGACTTTCTTCCTCCCTGCTCGGATTTTTATAGAGGCGACACCTTATGTGATTATAGACCAATTAGAGTTCAAAACTCCCTTAAAAAAGATAATGAACAAAGAATTGTAATTATTAATGAAGGTACTGCTAGTTCTAGTGATAATTTCGAATTTAGGATGAAGGAATTACTAAAGTTCTCTATACCAATTAGCAAGACAGTTGGAAGAATGGGGAATTTACTTCAAGGAAACCCCAATCAAACTTGATTTAGAAATCCCCTTAACAAAAGAGAACTTTAAGGATCGAGAAAATGCAACAATAAATGAAACGTTCAAAGTGATTTCTCAAAAAAATAGTTGCTACATTTTTTTTCCTTAATTAAAGTAAAGATAAAAACCTAAGAGAGGACATCTGCTTAATTGATATCTTGAATTAAGTAGAATAGTAATCAAGTAAAAAGTGAAGTAGATTGCAGTACTTTTGTCAAACGCTAAATGCGCATTGCTCAACACACAATCTAATATTCCATGTTTATAATTTTTGGAACCCGAGGAGTCAATAAGATGATCAAGCACGGAGACTTTATGTGTCCTCAATGTGCGACCACCAAAAAATTTCGTCATCTACAAGTCAGACGCTTTTTTACCTTGTTTTTTATTCCGCTTATTCCATTGGGTACAGCTGGTGAGTATGTCGAGTGCATGTCCTGTAAGGGAACATTCGTGCCGCGCGTACTTGATTATAAACCATCACTCGGCGAAAATCAATTTCAGTCGCAGTATGAAAAAGCAATGCGTCACTCCATGATTTTGATGATGCTTGCAGATGGTATCATCGATGCTCAAGAGCTCGTGATGGTGCGCAGCATCATCAACAAGTTTGGACATAATGATATATCAGCTGACGAGCTCAGTGATCTGGTCGAAGAAGTACAACTCAAAAAAGAACCAGTCGGAAAATATCTGTCCGTGATCGCACCTTCTCTCAATGAGCACGGCAAAGAACTCATCATCAAATGCGGTCTCACAGTCGCTGCCTCTGACGGTCATGTCGATCAATCAGAGCTCAAGATGATCGACGAAATGGCCAGCGCGATGGAAATGTCAAAAAGCCATCTCAAAGGAATTACCTCTGAGTTTTTTGAAGGGAAAGAACAACTCCTAAAGGCATAGGGATAGTAGGCAGTGCGCAGCAGACGCGACGTAGGAGTGGCCGAGCGAACAGCGAGCTGCCGAATAGCCCGCCGCTGCGAAGCAGCGGATGCCCCAATTAAATCAGTTCTTCATTATCCAGCCCAACCTTCGCGATCAAGGCTGCGATAATGAATCGCCTCTGCGACGTGTGAGGTTTTGATCTCAGGTGAGCCGTCGAGGTCGGCAGCCGTGCGTGCCACCTTGAGGATGCGATCGTAGGCGCGCGCCGAGAGACGAAGGCGCTCCATCGCAGTCTTGAGCAGCGAGAGGCTCTCCTTGCTGATGTCGCAGACGTCGCGTACCATATTGCTCGGCATTTGCGCATTGCAGTTGATGCCATCGTACTCTTCAAAGCGCTTGGCTTGAATGCGCCGCGCGATTACGACACGTCGAGCGATGTCTTCGCTGGTTTCGGTCGCGCGCTGCTTGGTGGTGAGCTCGTCATAGCTGACAGGCGTCACCTCGACGTGGAGGTCGATACGATCGAGGAGCGGCCCAGAGATTTTGTTGAGATAGCGCTTGACGACGCCGTGGCCGCAGACGCAGTCTTTCTCAGGATGATTGTAGTAGCCGCAAGGGCAAGGATTCATGGAGGCGACAAGCATAAAACTCGCTGGATAATCAACCGAAACGCGAGCGCGAGAGATCGTGACGCAGCGTTCTTCCATCGGCTGGCGCAGCACTTCGAGCACGGCGCGCTTAAATTCTGGCAGTTCGTCGAGGAACAAAACACCATGATGCGCGAGGCTGATCTCGCCCGGCTGCGGATTGGAGCCGCCGCCGACGAGTGCGACATCGCTCACCGTATGATGCGGCGCACGAAACGGCCGCTGCGTAATCAAAGACGAACCAGCTGGTAGTTTGCCTGCTACGGAGTAGATTTTGGTGGTGTCGAGGGCTTCGTGTAGATTGAGCGGAGGCAGGATCGTCGGCAAGCGGCGCGCGAGCATCGTCTTGCCTGCGCCAGGCGGTCCGATCAAAATCACATTGTGGCCGCCAGCTGCCGAGATTTCAAGAGCGCGCTTGATGTTTTCTTGTCCTTTGACATCCGCAAAGTCAATTGGATAATCGGAGACCGCTTTTTGAAATTCGGCTCGCGTATCGACTACGACTTGATCGAGCTGCTTTCGTCCTTCAAAAAAGTCGACGACCTCGCGCATGCTTTTGACGCCATAGACTTCGAGATTATTGACGATCGCGGCCTCGCGAGCATTTTGCTCTGGCAGGATGATGCCTTTGAAGCCTTCTTGGCGTGCTTTGATCGCCATCGGTAAAACGCCTTTGACTGGTCGCAAGCTGCCATCGAGCGAGAGCTCGCCCATGAGCATGTATTGATGAATCTTGTCTGCTGGGATTTGTTCCGTCGCCGCCAAAATCCCTATCGCGATCGGCAGATCGTAAGCGCTGCCTTCCTTGCGGATATCGGCTGGCGCCATGTTGATCACGATCTTGAGCCGCGGCAATCGTTTCCCGATCGAGCGGACTGCAGCCTCGACGCGCTGATAGCCTTCGACGACGGCTTTGTCGGGCAGCCCGACGAGATAATATCCTGGTTTTCCTGATGAGACGATGCCACCGATCGTGACTTCGATGATGATCGTTTGGGCCGTGACGCCTTGCACTGCACTTCCGTAGGTCTTGACTAACATATCAACGCTTCGTTTACTTCTTCGACTTGTCCAACTATGGGTTTCGAGAGATAAAGACACCAGCTTCATGGCGATTCCATAAAATCAAAGAATTTTTTTTCTTTGGACCATCCGCATCGAGTGCACTCGATGCGGTCGCTATGCTTCGTGGCTCGCTGCTCGCTCGGCCGCTTCATTACATTTCGCGTCTGGCTGCGCCACCACTTCGCAGCGCTTGTCCTACCACCTTATGGCAATGCATATCATAAAGCAAGTGTGCTAACATTTGCTTTATC
>JAHDHF010000043.1 GCA_020631455.1 Saprospiraceae bacterium | reverse complement strand
TGGCTGAGGGATAGGAGCAGCGCGAGCCTGCGAGCGGCTTTCCAATAATTTGCCGTGGAATTCATGCCACGGCAAATTATTGGAAAGCTAGGCTACCGTACTGCGTATAGCCCGACCGCAGCTTTGCTGCGGGCAGCCCCGAATCCTGCACTCCATTTAAACTTTAAAGTCTCTCAAGAAAGAAATGACGCGCTCATCAAATACACGACCATCATTTGCATCAAATGAGACTTGTATCGGTAGTGCGTAAAACGGCAAATTATGCTGCTGGATATAAGCGCGATACTCATCAAGGCGCATCGTATCTTTTTCTGTCGTGAGTATAATGGTGTTTTCGCCGAGACTGTCATGCGCTTTGTGAATACGCCCCATATCATGCTCAGTGAATCGGTGGTGATCTCCAAATTCAAGTGCATGGACGAATTTGGCTTGACTCGATATACGCTTGATGAGGCCATCGGGATGCGCAATACCAACCACAAGCAAAACATTGTACGATGATAAATCTGCTATCTGGTCAGACATACCGCGATAGATGTGATAAGGATTTCCGTAGCGATATCGGCTCATCACGACAAGCTGCTCAGCTTGAGGTTTTATCGTCTTGAGAAAAGCTTGTCGCTCTTCTTGAGTGAGAGTCTCGGGTGTTTTGGTGACGATGATAATGTCTGCTCGATTGGCGCCTGATCTAAATTCTCGTAAGTCACCGCTTGGCAGAAGCCAATCTTTGGTAAATGGTCTATCATATCTCGTCAGCAAGATGCGCAAACCTGGCTCTAAGCTCCGATGCTGTAAACCATCGTCTAAGATGATGGCTTGTGTCTCTGAGCGCTCACTGACAAGCTGCATGATACCTGAGACTCGATCTTCGGCTACTACAACAAGCGGCGAGCGAAAGCGGCGCTTGATAAGGAGCGGCTCGTCACCGACATCGACGGCTTGATCTGTCATCTCGACATAGCGAAATCCTTTTGTCTTGCGCTTGTAGCCGCGACTCATCACTGCTACGTTGATGCGTTGATAAAGGAGGTGCGTTACGTATTCGACGTGTGGAGTCTTGCCTGTGCCTCCTGTACTAAGATTGCCTATGACTATAACTGGCAGATCAAATCGAAAGCCACGAAGTAATCCTGTAGCATACAAAAGCTCATTAAACCCTATGGCAAGTCCGTATAAAAGACTTATTGGTAAGAGTATGATTTGTCGGATTGTCATAGAAAAGACATATAGCTGAACACTTTAGTGTAACTTTCGTTTCAAATATGTCGTAACATTAAGCATAAATTCATCAACGTCAACTTAATACTCTATGAAATCACTTCGACCTTATCTTTTTGCTGGAGCGATCGCGCTCGGTGCTGCAGCCCTCATGAGCAATAGCGGCGGTCTTGCTGCAGGCTCGCAAGACCAAGGTGCTACTGGCGCACCTGGTGAAAGCGTCTGTATGAATTGCCACAGTGGTGCCAATTATGGAACTGTACTCCCAAACATACTTGTACTTGACCCAATCACATCAAACCCTGTAACTGAATATGTGCCTGGCACTGTCTACAGACTCCGCATAGAAGTGATGCACACGATGGGTACACCAGCAGGATTTGGCAGCCAAACGGTAGCACTTTTTGATGCTGATGACTCTGATGTCAATGCGTTCAGCAATCCGTCTAGTAATGCTCAAATCGCTCAAGGTGGCAATCCTTCAAACCGATTTTACCTTGAGCAAAATGGCTTGAGTGGTAGCAATATTTTTGAAGCTGACTTTACAGCTCCAGCATCTGGCTCTGGTGCAATCACATTTTATTCTGTCGCAGTAGCAGCAAGCGGTGGCGCTGGTACTGGCGGCGGTGATACTGGAGGGAATACAAGCATTACCTTGACTGAAGAAGTTGTCTCGACGAATTCTGCATTTGAGCTTGATGCAATTGTTTCGGCATTTCCGAATCCTGTGCGTGAGCAGCTCAATGTCGCGATCAATACAGAAATGTCTGGCGATTATCAGATCCAACTCAGTGATATGAGCGGCAAGCTCGTCTTGTCTGATATGCAAACGCTTGGATCAGGTGAAACAATCTTTCCGCTTGATGTCGCTACTCTAGCTTCTGGTCAATACACATTGACTGTACGTCAAGGGCAGACGTTTAAAACGCTGATGATCAACAAGCAATAAGATATAAACATCTTGTATTCTTAAAGCTCGGAGCTGATAGCTCCGAGCTTTATTTGTTTGTGAGCTGCTTGGCTGAGGGATAGAAGGTGTTGTTTGAACTCAGCGCTATGGAGTAGTGCTGAGAGAGTGCCGAATAGCCCGACCGCGAACGAAGTGAGCGGGCAGCCCCTAATAATAAAACCAATCACACGCCAGAATGGTACGATTGTATCATCTATCTAATAGCTGCTGAAATGTGATGTATCTTAGAATGTAGATTGATGATTCATGATTTTTAGAAATCCGAATAATAGAACGAAGCCGTATCAGTTTGACTACAAGCCGCGCTACTACGATCCTGAAGAGGAAAAGGCTGAAAAACGTCGTCGTGAATTGGAGCGACAAATGGAAATTAATGAACGCGCTGAAGCTGGTGATGAGGATGCTATCAAAGAGCGATCGCGCCGTAGGATGAACCGCATGTATCGTGCTGAAGCGAATCAAGCTCGAAAGCGAGCAGCCCTCAGAAGCAACATCATGCTAATGGGAATCATTGGGCTTCTTTTGTTTGCTACATATTTTATCATTGAACATTATCTCCCGCAGATCGAAGCTTGGGTGGGAAAAATGAACTTCTAAACACTGGTATGGTGTTCTGATATCTGTGACGCATTTTTGTGGCTGCGTATGTCAGATATAATCAAGCTTCTTCCTGATTCGATCGCCAATCAAATCGCTGCTGGCGAAGTGGTGCAGCGACCTGCATCTGTGGTCAAAGAATTGCTCGAAAATTCGCTTGATGCCAATGCGACTTCGATTGATGTCGTCATCAAAGATGCTGGCAAATCATTGATTCAAGTGATTGATAATGGCTCGGGCATGTCTGAAACGGATGCTCGACTTTGCGTAGAGCGTCACGCCACAAGCAAGCTGCGCACGAGTGATGATTTGTTTGCAATCCGCTCGATGGGATTTAGAGGCGAGGCGATGGCCTCGATTGCTGCCGTCGCTCAACTTGAAATCAGAACGCGCTTGATGAGTGATGATCTTGGGACGCGACTCTTGATTGCGGCTTCGGAAGTCAAAGAGCAAGAACCAATACAAACAGCTGCTGGCACGATCACAAGTGTCAAAAACTTGTTTTTTAATGTGCCTGCTCGCCGAAAGTTTTTGAAATCGAATACAGTCGAGATGCGCCACATCTTGATGGAGTTTCAGCGAATTGCCTTGGCGCATCCTGAAGTTGCTTTTTCATTGACGCGTGATGATCGCGAAATCTTCAAGCTGCAAGTTGGTAATATCCGTCAGCGAATCGTCGCGATGCTCGGCGGCAAAATCAATCAGCAGCTCGTACCTGTAGACGAGCAAACGGATGTGCTCAAGATCCGAGGCTATATCGGGAAACCCGAAGCTGCCAAAAAGAAAAATAAAGACCAATACTTCTTTGTGAATCGTCGCTTTATCAAGAGTGGCTATCTCAATCATGCCTTACGCTCTGCATATCATGATTTGATACCAAAAGATGCGCATCCGATGTATGTCTTGTTCTTGGAGATGGATCCTTCGCAAATTGATGTGAACGTGCATCCTACTAAGCAGGAGATCAAATTTGATGATGAACGACTGGTTTATAATTACATCAAAGTAGCAGCCAAGCACGCTCTCGGGCAGCATAACGTCATGCCTTCTCTCGATTTTGATCAAGATCAAGTTGTTGAGGCCATGTTTTCGCCATCTGCTACACAAGCACCGCGACCACAGGAGCGTGAAGAAGACATTACGTTTTCATCATCGCTCAATACGAGATCCACACCGAAGGGTCGAAGCGCAACTGCTGACACTTCTCACTGGAGGTCAGTATACGAAGGCTTAAAGTCAGACGCGCCTCTGCCACAAGCTCCACAAGAGGAGGAAGAACTCATCTTGGGCAGCAAGATCAATGCAGATGTCTTTGATTCTGCCCTTGGACAAGCAGACAACACGTTTGAAACGATTACGCAGATTGACTCAAAATTCATTCTTGTCAAGGACACGACGGGAATACTCATCATCGATCAGCGAGCTGCACGTGAGCGTATCTTGTTTGAGAGTTTGCTAGAGCGTCTTTCTGTTCAACAAGCTACAGCTCAAGGTTTACTCTTTGCTCAAACAATCGCCTTGACTTCATCAGAAGCAGAGCTCCTTCGCGAGATTTTTGATGATGTCAAATCACTCGGATTTGAACTGGAAGACATCGGTGGATCAAGCTTTGTAGTTAATGCTGTACCAGCCGGAATTGCTGGAATTGAGCCTCAGCAATTGATCGAAATGATGCTGACGGAATATGAACTCACCTCGTCTACGGGCGATCACGCTGAGCGTCGTCATGCGCAAGCACTTGCTTCTGCTGGATCACGGAGTATCATCAACACTAGTTTGACGTCAGAAGAGCAAGATGCACTTGTCATGCAATTGTTTTCATGCGATCTGCCAGCATATACACCAAGCGGTCGACGGTGTTTTGCGCGCTTGACAGCTGCTGACTTAACTGATCTTTTTCAATAGACTTTTTTCATGCCTCGTCTCACCCCTGCCGTCATCGGCATCATTGCGATCAATGTCATTCTGTATTTTGGTACTGCTTCTTTGCCTTGGCTCAAAGAATTACTTGTCTTGTATTATCCAGGACATGATATGCACTACCCGACTCAATACATCACGCATATGTTTATGCATGCTGGAACAGGACATTTACTAATGAATATGTACGCGGTGTTTTTATTTGGACCGCCATTAGAAAGTCGATTTGGAACAGAGCGATTTCTTGCCTTTTATTTTATTACAGGTATTGGAGCATTTCTATTGTTTTTGGCGATTTGGTTTTTTGAGTTTAATGCTCTTTCAGACGCAATACAAATAAGTCGAATGTCTGATCCAGATTATTATCTCCTTGGCGCTTCGGGTGCGGTATTTGGATTACTGGCAGGATTTGGGACATGTTTTCCTGATGTCAAATTGCGTTTTTTATTTGTGCCATTTGAATTTAAAGCAAAGTGGTTTGTCATTGGATATGCAGTGGTCGAACTTATACTTGGAGTGTCTAGTATGACTACATCACTTAATACAGGTGTTGCTCACTTTGCTCACCTTGGTGGTGCTCTCTTTGGCTTTTTGTTGATGCGTTATTATATGCGCAAGTTTCTTTAGTGAATTGGAACTGTGTTTTTATAAAAAACGCTTCCTCGTTTTGAATAGAAATTTTGATAGCGTTTTCGAAATAAAACATCTGTAATTGGTTCGGTGTTTTTTCCTGCCCGAATGATATATTTTCGATCAGGAAAAACAGTAAAATCAATCGATTGGCGAATACGACGATCAATTAAATGTGAGTGCGGGCGAGTCTGCTGACTCAGTTTGTTTCCATTAGAGTCATACTCTTCGATCCACATCCACGGCAGCCCAGATGCATTTTCTTTGAGATAAAACCAAGCAGAAAATTCAAGTTGATTTTTTACAGGTGTATAGTCTGATCCAACAAACTCAAAAATTACATTTGCTTCATTTTGACGGATGGTATCTTGAAAAAACAATGAACGATTCTGACTTGTATTTAACTCGATATTTCGTGTTGCTTCTTCAATGGCTTGCTGCGATTCTCGTTGAAGAAAGCTTTTTATCTCATCTTTTGTTACTGAATACAGATGATACGGTTCGTAAATCTGAAAAGGATCTCGCCCTTCAATAAAACGAGGAGCTTTCGCTTGTTGGCTGTCTACGAGAATTAAAAAGACAGAGTCCGACTCAGGAATATTATCAAGAAAATCAAGCTGCTGAAATTCATTTTCTTTGATAAAATTGTATGTTGATTGTGTCTGCGAAAGCGACGTACGTGCACTCATTGTTCCTGCAAGTGGAAGACCTGTTTGATATGACAATGCAAATAATTCTCGTGTATGATCTTCTGGATAAAACGGGAAATACTCCGACCCAATATGAAATAATGGATAAGGAACAATTGCATCAAACTGAGTGAAATCAATTGGATTTTGCTTTATGTTTTGTATTAATTCAGCAGCTTGAAAATGATTTGATACTGGGCCGACAGCATACATTACATTGACTTCTCGAATGCTGTCAGCAGTGCATAATAAAACAATACAAGTAATAAATAGTAAACTCACTTTTTTATAGCCGCGTTTTGATAAGGCCCGTGTAAAGTCATAGAGTTGGCTGCTAACAAAAACACCAAAGACAAAATAAAACACCCAAGCAAAACGCCCAAGTACACGAAAATGCCGAAGCGAACCTGTATAGTCAGCAAGCCACTCAAGGCCGAATGGCTTAAACGGAACAGCAAACGAAAACAATAAAACAAAACCAGCAGACAAGAGCGAAACTCGCATCGCAGGATAACGACTCACTCGAAATGCTGCCACAATTTGCTTCTTAAAAATTCTACTCAAAAATTTAATTAACAAAAAAGGAACGGTCAATACTGGCACAAGACCAAGGAATACGTGTTGTTCAAAATTAAAATTTGCATGAGGGTTGAGAGCAGCTTTCAATTCATTAAATGGAAACCCTTTATATCCAAAAAGTAAGGAAATTGGTGTCGCATAATGTTCTAGAAAACCTGGCGGCATCTCCATTCGATCTGTCACAGAATCTGTTAGGTCTACGCCTAATTTTGTAATTATAACTGAACTCAGTCCTACACAGAATAGCGCGACACAGTGCTTGAATGCACTACGATCAAGAATAAACATTACTGCAGAAAATGCCAAAACAAACGACACGCATATCAATGCAGGATACATGTGTATGTAAGCAGAAAATACAAGTGTCAAAAAGAGTACAATTACATTCAATGTCGTTTTTCGTTGCTCATAAATATTTAAAACAAGCAACCAAACCCACGGAATGAGCGCACAATATGACATCGCCATTTGTCCATACATTCTACTCAAGTGCGGCGATACAATCGTCAAAAAAACTGCCGCAATAGCGGCCCAAATCCAATTAATATTCAATCGCCGCTGAATAATAACAAGTAAAATTGAGCAGAGAATTAAATTCAAAAACATCAAGCTGTTTATAATCCCAACAGTATAATCTTCTATTGGAAGTACTTGATTGATTGCAGATAAAAGACTCGACAATAATGGCTGATTGTCAGTAAATACAACATGCTCTCCAAAAGGATAGTTATAACCCTCGAATGTCAAACCCGATCCATGCTTAACGTACCAAGCTGGCGTAAAATAATTTTTTAATCCATCGCCTTGCACCGTCATCATCCAGCCATTTGGATCGACCAAGACCTCTGGCCACACAACAGCACAGACAAGCAGCATCATCACCGAAGTCAATCCAATAGCCTTTCTTGTGTCAGTATTCACTCGTATAATATTACGGCGATATTTATTATTCAAGTATGGGCTGCCCTCGCTACGCGAGGTCGGGCTATCCGGCAGTACGGTAGCCTAGCTTTTACTTTTCTATCAAACAATAGAAAAGTAAAATCCGCCCTTCGGGCGCTGCCTTCTATCCCTCAGCCAAGTAGACTATTTATTTTAGAATCTTTTATTAAGAATCGCTCCAACTCGACTTCATTTCTTCAATCTTTGGCAACCTGTTTTCGAGTGTTTCTTGAATCCATTTCGGGTCTATATAATTATATGTGGATTCAATAGCCCAAGATAAAAAATCAGATGGGCCACCATTTAGGTATGGAGGAGGTGAGACTGGTTTAAATACAGTTGGAAGTGGCTCTGAAATAGAAACATAATTCAACACAAAAGCCAATTCTTGAATAACATTCCAAGCAAACTCGTTTTTAATATCAATAGTAATTTTTATCCACCAGTAAGCATCATTTGTAATTTTAGATGACATTACATGAACTCCAGGAAGTTGCTCTAAATATTTAATTAAATAAGGAAGCCCGTTTTGAAGTACATCTAAATCTATGTGCTCAATTGGAGGTGTTGTACGTTCTAGTTTTTTTAGGATATGAGCGTTGAGACTAATATTTGCATCAGCTGCTTCTTTTAGCAAAGCTTTTTTAATCTTACTAGGAATGTGAAGTTCGATTTTGTCAGACATACACTATTTTGGTTAAACAGGGCCATAGGATAAGACTTTTTTATCTTTTTCGGACAAGCGCTGCGAAGTGGTGAGGCGCAGCCGAAGACTCACGAAGTGAGGCCGAGCGAACAGCGAGCCACGCAGCATAGCGACCGCAGCTGAAGGCTGCGGATGGCCCATACTTACTAGTATTCTTATTAGGTGTACGGCTCAGTGAGCTTGAGGATCAACTGAGAGATCTGAAGTGGCTCTTTGTATTTGTGATCTGTGTACGCTGTCGCTATAAATCTGATATGCTTGGGCTGGCTGTCGAGCTGATGGTATGATACTGAGACATTGCCATAGAGTTGTGACCAGGGCGGATCGTGTTTGAAGCCTCCGATCGGCGGCTTGAGATAATGTCGCTGGATGCGCTCGACCTGATCGCGTGGTGCGGCGGCTGTGCGCTCATCGCTCATGTACAGCAGATAGCCTTGATCTTTGACTCGCTCTGCAAATATGTCTATGATATACTCGCCGGCTTGGGTGTCGATATATGGCAGCTCGTCGAGATTGAGGATAAAACCATGCGATGAGGGTGTCGTGAGTATATCGACATGCTTGGCGACTTGCTGAGGAGCGATGAGTTTGAGCTGCCAGGCGTCGCGAATTAAATTGAGTAAGCGGTTGGCTTCGAGTGATTGGAGGTACTCGATTTTGTCTTTCTCAAAATGAGTGTCGCGGATCAAGGCTTCGCGCGTAGCTGGTTTGGCAGGCGTACTTTTTTCGACTGACTGAAAGAGCTTATTGAGTTTTTTCCACCAATTGGACATTCGCAGATTGATTGAGTCGTATCGCTGCCCAAGCGAAAAATGCCTGAGATGCGAGATAAGGAATCATAATCAGTAAACGTGAATGCTGGAAGAAAAGGTCATCTCGGAAGGTGGTCAATGCAATAATGCTGTCAGAAAACATAAATAAAATGGCTGCTCCGAGCGCGATTTGTAGTGTGCGCTGATCAATGAGCCCTTTGAGATTGGCTGCGCTGGCTGTCATCAAAACGATAATTGCTGCATAAATGATCACTGGTATGCGCATGTCGCCGAGGTGTGACCATAACAGACTCATCAATCCAACATATAAACCAATCAAAGGAAGCAGGATGAATCCTTTGGAACGACGAATCAAACCTCGTGTACGGGCTTGTGGCACAAGTAAAAAAGCGATCATGTAGCACAAGTGAGTCAGTAAGAATGCGCCAAGTCCTATCAGAAAGGCAAGTTCTTGGTGTTGCAGTGTTCCGATTTTTTGCTCTGTGACGATGAGGCTGGCATCGCCAATAATGGAACAGTTGAGACCAATAAAAATCAAATATGTCAAGCGCAAGCGCTGTTGAGCTGTATTGACAAATACCCAAACGACTAAGGGCAGCATGAGCAATGGCTTGCTCATAATAATAAGAGATGCATTGAGCGAGTATTCGCCCCAAAGCTCAATTGCGGCAAGGATCAAATAAACAATGAGAAGCCAATTGGCTTTTGTGCTGCGCTTTATCGCCATTGAAGACTGCTGATCATGTGAGCAATATCGGATTTGACAAATTCGACAACGGGCTTCATGCTGTCGGGCTCAGGCTTAGAATTAAAATACAAGCTGCCTCTCAAAAAATGCTTGCTGCTATCGGTCAAGTAAAATTGATATGGCGAAGCGACAAAGCCTTCGAGATCGAAAATGGCACCGTAGACATTTCCTTCTCGATTAATCTGATAATCGTCAATGTACTCTGCTCGATTGGTATGCTTAAACGCAAGCTCATAACTATCTGAGGCGAGCTTAGTTAAATCTTCTGTTGAAGCAATCGAACTATAACTCAAATGGATACGGCCATTAAAATCTGGGTAATAAATATCAAACCAGCACGGATGCGGTGTTTGCTTGTCAAAAAACATGGAGTCTTTGACATACGATGTATAGGCTGGCCGCTCAAATACAAATGGGCAATCTGCTTTTTCGAAGAGCTTGTATTGTGGCTCAGGGAATTCGACTCGTGGATAGGCTCTCGGTAGAGGGATCGAGACCTCCTCGGTACAGCTGCTTATTAAAGCTGAAACAAGAATACAGGCGACAAGTAGAAATGAAGATGCTCTCATAATTTGCGTTGAGGAAGATTTTTGACTCGAACTGTGATGATACGACGATCATCTACTGCAACGGCAGTGAAGCGAAAATCATTGTACGTCACATTAAATCCGATCTCTGGCAGGACGCCACTTTTTTCGAGGAGAATGCCTGCTACACTTTCGGTCAATCCTTTCTCTCGATCAAAGGTTGAGGTGTCAACCCCGATCACTCGGCAGACATCATTGATAAGTGTACGGCCATCAAAATCAAATGTCGAATCATTTATTTTTCGATAATTGATATCAGAAGCCTCGTCAAATTCGTCTTGGATTTCACCAGTTATTTCTTCCATGACGTCTTCGAGCGTGACGAGACCTTCTGTCCCTCCAAATTCATTGACGACAATAGCGATGTGCTTTCGCTCCGATTTAAACTTCGTCAAGAGCGAGCCGAGTTTTTGGTATTCGGGTACGACGAGGACTTCACGCAAGTGTTCCTGCCAAGGAAACAATGCATCCTCTTCGAGAAAGGGCAGCAAATCTTTGACATACAAAATGCCTTTGATATGATCTAAGTTTTCTTTGTAAACTGGTATTCGAGAATACTCTGACTCACGTGCTAGTATTAGTACTTCATCAAAGGTTGTCTCATAATCAATAGCGACGATTTCGACTCTCGAACACATAACTTGTGTAACAGATTCTTCTGGAAATTTAATAACTCTCTTAAGAAGGTCAGCTTCATCTTCACTTTGTGTTTCGTCTTTGATTGTCAAGTCAATTGCTTGATCAATTTCCTCAATGCTGACCATCGTGTTTGTACCATTCGAGATCAGCTTGCGTTCAATAATTTTTGTAGCTTCTACCATGATGAGATTGACAGGGTAGAATATCGTGCGAAGTATAAGGAGCGGCCGACTCATCATGCGCGCGAGGGACTCGCGGTTGATATTCGCGTAAATCTTAGGTGTGACCTCACCGAATAAAACAAGAAGAAAGGTCACCAAAACAACTTCAATCAATAGAATCGCCCACGCTGGTAGAGCAAGTGGTTGAAACACTATCGACAAAGCAAACGCTATCGATAAGACCAAGCCGATATTGATAAAATTATTTGCTACTAGAATTGTGCTCAACAAATAATTTTCGCTTCTCAACAATCGTAAGATCCGATGCGTAGAAGCTGAGTCTTGATCTTTCAGTCGATTGAGATCATCTTCTTTGAACCCAAAGTATGCAACTTCAGATCCCGAGATAAGTGCCGAGCAAGCAATCAAGATTAAAATCAAAACGAGCAAAGCAATCAATGTTGGGTTGATCACATTTCCGAAAACAGGTAAAAAGAAAAACAGACTCAAGCTCTTGATCGAGTGAGGTTCTTCGGGTTCATCAATGGCGTATTCGGCTGTTTGGTACATTGCTACAAAACGAAAATACCGGATTTCGGTACAAGTTGTACCAAAATCCGGCAGAGAAATCTAGAAAGAGGGTGATAATTCTAGAATGGAAGGTCGTCTTCCATTGGTTTTGACTCAGCAACAGTTGGTTGCGCTGCTGGAGCAGGTGCATTTTGTTGCTGATAATTGTTTTGAGCGTTTGGATCTTCCTTGCGCCCCGAAAGCACTCGCGCCATTCCTGCGACGACTTCTGTCACGTAGCGCTTATTGCCATCACGATCTTCATAGTCACGATGTGTGAGCTTACCTTCGATGTAGACTTGCGAGCCTTTTTGTAGCTGGCGCTCTAGACGTTCAGCAAGATTTCTCCAAGCGACTACACTGTGCCATTCAGTTTTGTCTTGCCAGTTTCCATCTCTGTCTTTGTAAGACTCATTTGTCGCCATGCGAAATGTGAGGAGTGAAGAACCGTTGTCAAACGTTCTCAATTCTGGGTCGGCACCCAGGCGGCCGATTAATGTAACTCGATTTACCATAGTATAAAAGTGATTAGATAAGAAATTAAACTCCTTTTAGATGAGCAGCTTTAGAATTCAAAGAGCGAAGAGAACCGATCTTCGAGATATTGTCTGATCATTCTTGGAAATGCAACATCTCCGAGAGAAGACCAAGCAACCGATTCGTAAGCCGTTTCAGCCAAAAGTCGATAGTGAGACACCGAATTCACACGGATTCCATAAAAGCTGCCAAAAATTTTTTGATGAGAGAGTGTTTGCTTGTATTGTTTTGATGAATGTTGAACAGAGTTCAAGACTTCTAGCCCCGATTGGCTCAAAAAAGTTTCAAGCTCCTTTTCAAAAATATGGTTTTCATCACATTCAATCAACGGAAATGAATATAAACCAGCCCAAATATCGCCTTCAGGGCGCTTCAAGAGCAAGGTTTGATCACTCTCATCCGTGATGACGAGATACGCAAATCGGCGTTCGCGCTTTTTGATTGGCGTCTTTTTGCGAGGAAGCTCCTCTACCCGATTGTGCTGAAACGCAAAGCATAAATCCCGTACAGCACAAGTCTCACACTTCGCGTTTCGTGGCGTGCAATGCGTTGCCCCAAAATCCATGAGCGCTTGATTGAAGCGAGCAGGGTTTTCGCGATCAAGCATTTGATCTGCTAAATTTTGAAAATGTGACTTGGATTTTGCTGCATTTGGAATCAAGTCAACACCAAAAAAGCGTGCGTATATGCGATACACATTGCCATCCAAAACAGCTTTAGGCTCACCGAATGCAAACGAAGCAATCGCAGCAGCCGTATACGGACCAACACCAGGAAGTTTCAAAATCTCAGAATACGTAGACGGAAATCGACCATCAAGTTCATTGACGATGAGCCGTGCTGCCTTAAGCATATTCCGACATCTAGAATAATAACCTAAACCCTCCCATAGCTTAAACACGTCATCATCACTCGCTGCTGCAAGAGCCTCAATACTCGAAAACCTTGAAACAAAAGCATCATAATAGATTATGCCCCTCGACACCTGAGTTTGCTGAAGCAAAATTTCGGACAACCAGACACGATACGGATCACGCTCGCCTTTCCAAGGCAATTGGCGTGGATAGTCCTCTGCCCACTTATACAAATGGGCAGCAAATCGATCACATATTTCTTTTGGAATGCTATTCATGCGTTTTGATTTAAATCAAAACAGTGTTAAACAAAATCATATAAAATCAACCCATCGTTGTATATATATTTCTTTAAATTTAAAAAAAACAACTGCAAATAGAAAGAATTTCACGCTTTTTGTAACAACAATCAAATACTCTGCAACCCCAAAGCACACACGTACAAAGACATTACACCATGAGAAAAGCTGACCTCGTCTCCAATATCTCAGAAAAAACTGGAATCGCAAAAGTAGACGTACTTGTCACACTAGAGCAGTTCTTTCGCGAAGTAAAAGACTCACTCGGCGAAGGTGAAAATGTGTATGTGCGTGGATTTGGGAGTTTCATCGTCAAGAAGCGAGCACAAAAGAAAGGGCGGCACATCAAGCAAAATAAGTCGATCGTCATACCAGCACACTACATTCCAGCCTTCAAGCCAGCCAAAGTCTTCTCTGATCAGATCAAAGCCAACCTTGACACCATCGAAGCTGCACAACTCAAGCAGCAAGATCAAGGCGACATCGACTAAAACTGTCATTGAGAGGGGCCATCCCTCGCATACTCATTTCATTCGTACACTCGGGTCGCTATGCTGCGTGGCTCGCTGTTCGCTCGGCCGCTCCTAGAGCTTTGCTCTACGTCGCGTCTAGCCTGCGGCTACCACTTCGCAGCGCTTGTCCGAAGAAGCTTTAACTCCACTACAACTACTTGAAATATGCATTATAATAAACCTGTTTTTTATCAAAGTGGTAGTTGTAAAGTTTCAGAATTTTAATTAATTCTTCGTCAGTTAAATTAGAAGACAAAGGTCTTTGATTACTAGGCGCAGGCATAGGTATACGATCAGAAACGCACAATACTCGTTCTATTAAATAATCTCCAATTAGCATCGGCAGATCGTGACCATTGGTTGTAAATAAAAAGGTAGTCGTATCAATAAATGAAGACTCTAAAATCCAATAATGATCTGTATTCTCTTTTCGAAGCAGTCCTTCATGCGCCATTGCTTTAATTATTGGCTCTGGATGATTCATCAATTTTACTAGCTCTTGGTTGGTTGCATTTTGCATAACCCATTCGCGCCTGTTTTGATATTGGAGGCAATGTCTATTGTAGAAATTATCGCAAACGTATCTTCCAAAGTAATCGCCTCTATCCAGTTTAACAGAGTCGCGTATTTCTGGCCGAATTCCAGTCCAGTTAAACGTCCATGATGGTGTGTCTAATATGTAAAATTGAGAAATGAGTAATAAGAGCCCTACCAAGACAAACGTAATAGTTGGAAAAAGTAAAACTCTCCTTCTTATTTGAGATTTCCTTCTCATTTGTTTTTAAAGATACCAAGTAAGCGCAATAAAAAAAGATCAATGTATTTACTCGGACAAGCGCTGCGAAGTGGTGCGAACGAATGTGAGCAGACGCGCAGCGGCCGAGCGAGCAGCGAGCCACGAAGCATAGCGACCGCGCAGAGTGAAACGAAGCGCGGGTGGCCCATAAAAATTAATCAGAATGAAATCAATGGCTTGATTCGTGCCGAGTACATTTGTATGATGATTCGCGTATTGGGTTTGTTGATATTGATGTGTCTAGGTCAGATGTTGCTTGCTGCTACATCTCGCTATCGTGTCATGTGGCGATCTGACCCATCGACGACCGCAGTGATCGCTTGGGATCAAGTAAGCGGCTCGGCAGGCAAGGTCTATTATGACACGTACGATCATGGCCGCGATGTACAACAATATGCATATTCTAAAACCGTAACTCGCGAGCAGAATCTGCGAAGCATGCGCAATTGCTTTGTGCGTCTTGACAACTTGCAGCCAAATACGCGCTACTTTTTCGTAGTGGTCGATCAAGAGTCTGTGAGTCGGCGCTTTTTTTTTGAGACTGCGCCTGGAGATCAATGGTCTCGACTGAGTGTGATCGCTGGTGGCGACTCACGCAATAGACGCGAGCAGCGGCAGAATGCAAATATTCTTGTCAGTAAGTTGAATGCTCATGTTGTCGTTTTTGGTGGTGATATGACTGGTCTAGACAAAGGTTCGCAATGGATTAAATGGATGGATGACTGGCAGTTGACGATCTCGCGCAACGGCCGTATTACGCCAATCGTAGCAGCAAGAGGCAATCACGAACGAAGCAATGAAACGCTTGTCGGATTATTTGATGTGCCGCATCCAGACGTGTATTATGCGCTCAATTTTGGCGGAAACTTGTTGCGTGTCTACACGCTCAATACAATGAATCCTGTAGGCGGCGATCAGTATGCATGGCTCAAAGGTGATCTAGCACAGAATCAAGACAAGACTTGGATGATGGCACAATATCATCATCCGATGCGGCCGCACACACGAGTCAAAAGCGAACGCGAGCTGCAACGCAAGCTTTGGGGCAAAGCCTTTTTTGAATATGGCGTTGATGTCGTCGTGGAATGTGATGCTCACGTTGTCAAGACGACTTATCCGATCAGACCAGATGCCAATGGTGATGAAGGTTTTGTACGAGATCCGAATGGAACTGTTTATGTAGGCGAAGGCTGCTGGGGAGCGCCGATACGCTCGCCTAATGATGCCAAGTCATGGACGCGTGCGATCGGGAGTTTTAATCAATTTAAGTGGATGTGGATCGACCAAAACGGCATCGAGATACGGACTGTCAAAACAGACAACGCTCGACAAGTAGCTGCTCTAGATGATGGTATTCGTTTTGATCTGCCGAGAGGAATTGATATCTGGAATCCTGAAAATGGCTCTGGTCCTGTCTTGCAGATTGGTCAAAAAAATCGAGTGTCACAAAGTAGTCCGACTCTTTCTCCAACTAAAGCTACACCACAGAACAAGAGCTTGACGATTCAACCCAAGAAGATCTCGGCACAAGGAGGGGATATTTTGATTCCAATCAACGTCAGCGACTACAGCTCCAAAGACGAACTTGTCCTCTGGCGCTCGCTTGATGGTGGCCAAAGCTTTCAGCCATGTATGCGGGTCGATCCATCACCACGAGTCAAGCACACGATGCTTTTGACTGATCGCGGAGCCGTCTATCAAGATGGTTTGCTTGCTCAGTATTACATCAAGCACAAACGCGCTGATGGCACTACGGCAGTCATCGATGTGCCTGGCGATATCGAACTGCAGCCTTGGCGCGGTATCACAAGTACTCAAGTCAATCAAGGCGCTGCAAGTTTTGTATACGAGTACACGCTTAAAAAGAACCAAAGAGTACAAATCAAGCTCCTCAACCGTAATCTTGATGTCGTGACGACTGAATCGTATACAGCAACTGCCGGCAGCAACACAGCAATGGTCGCGACCGGCAGTCTCAAAAGAGGCGAATATCTCCTCGTAATACAAGGAACTGAAAATAAATTTCTTCAAGTCCTTAAGGTGCAATAAGCCTTATTTATTGTCGTAAAGCTCGTCTTGGATTTCTGCGTCATTAAGCTCAACAGTGATTGGCTCGATGCGAGTCAAGTGGCGATATGCTGCGTATCCGATTGCAGCTCCTGTGATGATAATTTTGAATGTCGTTTTCATAATCGATAGGATTAAAGAAGTGAACAAAAAAATACGGGAAGTAAGCAGTGCTTACTTCCCGTTGATTACTTCTGAGAAGTAAGCTGAATTATTTCGCTTGTGCTTCGAGTTCTTCGAGGCGAGCGAGAAGTGTGTTGACCTCTGTGCGAGTTGGTACTTCAAAACGCTCAAGTGTATTGTCGATATACGTGCGGATGCTTGTTTCGACAGACTCTTTGCGCGTTTCGCCTTTCTTCATCATAGAGTTAACGACTTTTTCGCCTTCTTTGATGTTAGACTCGTTGTTTTCGATCACAGTTTCGATTTGCGTACGCACTTTAGCTGTTGCTTGACTTGCGATACCGACACCTGTGTAGAGGAATTTTTTGAATAGATCTTCCATGGTTAGGATGATTTAAGGGATGTGATAGAGTTGTTGTGATTACTTCGTGATTTCGTCGACTTTGTCAGCGACTTTATCCGCAGCTTTCTTCGCAGTTGTTGTTGCTTTTTTAGCAGCAGTTGTAGCGCGCTTGCGAGTTGTCGTTGTTTTCTTAGCGACAACTTTCTTAGTCGACTTTGCTGTGTCACCGAGTTTTTCTTCGAGCTCTGCGATGCGATTTTTGAGGATGTTTACTTCGTCAGAAGTTGGGAAGTCAAATTTTGACATCACATTCTCTACAGTGCTGCGGAGTTTTGCTTCGAAGTCTTCGCGACGGTCTTCTGTGTCTTTTACAAAGCTATCGACGACTTTTTTGCCTTCATCTTCGCTGAGTTTGCCACGCTTGACGAGATCATCGATTGTTGTTTGAAGTTTTTCTGCGCTTGTAGCGACGACACCGACACCTGTGTAAAGGAATTTTTTAAAGAGATCTTCCATTGGAAAAGAGTTTTCGAGTTTTGGTTCAATAAGCGGCTGCGTTTGTGTGCAACCTTCGATAATGAGACGCAAAGATGTGCTCAAAAGTTCTTGATAAAAACCACGTCACTTGATATAAATATTTATACGTTACCACAGTTGTAAGAAAAACTGAAAACGACAGAATAAATATTTGCATGAGATAATTCTACAATAATATCTACTGCTTTTATAAATAATTATATTTGATGAGCTTGTGTTCCTCTCTTTCCTCTGCAAAGTCATAAAGCTAGATTTCAATACCTTCGCGTACTATGATGACACTTATGACCCTCCAGCAACTCTTCAATCACATCGCCGACAATCCACTTGTCGTCATCGTCTTTTTCATCATGTTGCCGCTAGCCGCACTTGCTGTCAATGCCCTCACCTCCAAGTCAGAAGACATCGACATCTGGAAATACGTCTACTCCGCCATGGTCTTTATGGCTTGTATACCAGGCATCTTTGCGATTACGCTCCTTGCGTACAGCTTTATGTTTTTGAGGCAAAGCCTGCTACAGGTCAATCTGATCGTTTATTTCTTGCCGATCATCAGCATGGTCGCCACGCTCTTTATCATCAATCAGCGCGTCCTCCTCAAAAACGTCCCGGGCTTCCGCAAGATCACAGGCTTGATTATGCTGCTCTTCGTGACATTTATCGCCATGTTTATCATCGATCGCACACGCATCTTTGTCCTTGTGCATGCCAATATCTGGCAGATCGTCATGCTCTTCGTTGGGCTCTTCCTCGTATTTCGGCTTGCCTTGTGGTACATCTTTTATCGCAACGAATCACCATCATCCAGTCAAAGTGGTTCAGATCACGAGTTGTTTAAGAATTAAATTATTGGGGCTTCCCCTTCATTAAAAAAGCTCCTAGAAAATTCTAGGAGCTTTTTTAATGTTCGGGTCGGGCTATCCGCAGTACGGTAGCCTAGCTTTTTCTATTTGTATTGCCACGCGCTAAAGTACGTGGCAATACAAATAGAAAAATCCGCTTCGCTCA
>JAHDHF010000204.1 GCA_020631455.1 Saprospiraceae bacterium | reverse complement strand
ATCAGCAGCTGAAATTCCGATATTCTGAATAGAAGATGTTTTCTCATACGAGTCAAGGACAAGCGTACGCATATGATAGCCTGGCTCAGCGCGTTCTTGAAAGATGAGTTCTTTTGTTTTGTCGTTTTCTTGCAGCCAAGTCAGCCCAAGTCTGCCGTCAAGGCTCGTAGCAGAAAATTGAGATACACGATCAGTCGGACCAGAGAGAGTTAATGGATCAATACCGCTGCTATCTCTATAATGAAATTGTCCGTATTGAAGAGAGTTTTCAGTCGTCCAAAAGAAGTGAGCGACATCAGCAGTAGTGATGATTTGTGCTTGTGTTTTGCTTGGGCAGCTTTCTACTTGTTCTTCGAAAAGTGAAGCACGCTTACCAGAAGTATAGGACTGCAATCCATTGTCAGTAAAATAGTGCTGAGCGATGAGCATGCTGTCGAGGGCTCTATGATGAACAACTAGATAGTGCTCTGAGCCGGCAGGACCAGCTTCTCCAGCTACGGCACATACTTGATCGAAGCTGATTCGCTTGCCTGATTTACGTCCATCAGTAGTTAAGATGATTTGGTTGTTTTCTATCGTTATGCTCCTGTTTGACTCACCATTCTTAAAATATTGGTTTGTGGATTCAGATATAAGTTTGTCAGTTTCTTGAGCTTCAATAACAGGGATGGGCTCTAGATTGATGTCTTGCGAAGTACATGAAGCCATGAGTATAATCGCAAAAAGGCTGCTGAATAAGTATGAGTGTTTCATAAGGGTTGATCTGTACTGCTAAGGTACAATCTGTATGATGTTGTACAAGTGTTTTGGCATAGGGATAGTAAGCAGTGCAAGGCAGACACGAGCGCAGCGAAGTGGCCGAGCGAATAGCGAGCTGCTGAATAGCCCGACGGCAGCGAAGTATGAGCTGACGGATGCCCCAATTTTTAAAATAAAAAGTGCATCTTGGTGGGTGAAAATGGGCTCAAGGTTTCGACACATCGGTTTATTGTTTGTGTTGCTGATTATTGCTTTCAGCATTTCGGTGGAGCCTGTATTTGCGCAAGGTGATGGCGCTCGCCGGCAAACGGTTTTGAAAGTTTCGGTTTTATCTCCCCTTGCTCAAAGTTATGAGATCGGATACGAGCGCATGGTCAGTCCAAGTACTGGAATTGAGGCGACTGCTGTAGCTGCTGTTTTGCCAGCTCGTGGTAATGTTGTTGACATTCGAGGGGGTTCATTGCGACTCATGATGCGAGGATATTTGAATTATTATGAATATGTGCCAGAAGGATTATATATTGGTGGAGTCGTAGGAGTCGGGCTTTATTTTATTGATCTTGAAAGAGTAACTTCTTCTGGTATATCTCGTTTGAATACAAGTAGCTATAAAGTGAATGTGGGAGCAGTGATTGGTAGACAAATATTAATTGGAAAACAGAATCATGTTTCTATCGATCCTTCTTTGCGCATTGGATATGGATTTAGGAGAAGTGCTTCCTATGATGAATTTCTCGAAAATGATATTATCCGCTCACAAACAATCGATTCTGGATTTTTTTTATTGCCTAATTTAAGTGTAGGATACGCATTCTAATTTTTGTAGTTGACAAATTATAACACATATCTTGATGAAGCGGAACTCCTAAAAGGGAAGGATAGCAAACGCTACGAATCTGTATTGCGTGAGTTATTGTCAGCATCGCCGCCAGAGAATTTTATTTCTCTAGAAGGACGGATTTTGCTAGCAAAGCATTTGACTTGGAAGGGCGAATTTGACGAAGCAAAAGAGCATTACAAAACTATTCTAGAACATGCTCAAACGCTTCGCTCCATACCACATCAAATCGCAGGCTACACAGGTCTTGGTCATATAGAATTATTAAAAGAATACTATGATCAAGCGACTGAGTATTTGTTTAAGGCTTTACAGCTCGAGGTAGAAGATTATCTCTGTGAAACTCATGCATACTTATATTTGATTTATCAAATAGAAGGTGAGTTTGATAAAAGTTTTCAGCAATTAAATGCTTGTGAACAATCTGCAGCAATTACAGGAATTCATGAGCAGCTCGCATTGGCGAAACTCATGCGTGGACATTTCTGGTTGTCTATTGATAAATATACTGATGCCTTACAATCATTTAATGCTTGTATTAATATATCTCGCGAAAATTCATTGCCCGCATATGAATCGTATGCATTAGCATTTTCGGGAGATGTTTTTAGACCTATTGATTTGTTTAGTGAATCGGGTCGTCTTTGCAGATATGCTGTTGATATATCTAATGCGCATGGCTACAATTTTTTGCGCTTGTCTTTTGAGTGGCGATTAGCACTTTCGTATGAAGGCGAAGGACTTCTGCAAGAGGCAATTGATTTATTTAGTAGTAGTGCAAGCGAAGCAAAAAGTTCAAATCATTTAATGCTCAATGTGCGAGTATTAAATATGCTTCAGGCAGCTTATAAACTAAATGGCGAGGATAAAAAAGCGAAAGAGATTCTTCATCAAATCTCAAAAAATCAAGCTGCGCTCGTACAACAAAAAGCAAATGAACAAGTAGGAGAACTCCTTGAACTTAAAGAACGCGAAATACGTGCTTTAAAAGCAAAAAATCAGTCATTTACGCACCAAACACAGGAGTTTAGAGAATTAAAGTCAGCTCTCGTACATGATCTTCGTGAGCCTTTGCGTAGTATTAGCGGCTTTGCTTCATTGCTTGATAAAAATGAATCTAGCGATTTGTCAAAAGAGTCAAAAGAGTATTTAAAATTAATTCATTCAAATGTTGAGTCACTCGATTCATTGCTAAAAAAATTACTTGATTTTGTCTCTGTAGATGCTATGAGTGGTGACACACTTGCCAAAACTGATTTGGGACTTTTGATGAAAGTTGCATTTGCAGAAAAGAAAAAAGAATATAAGATTAAAAATGCTACTCTTAATTTGCCAAGTGATATATCTAAAGACATTATTGTAAGTAAAGAATTTTTGAGTGCTGCTTTTTTAGAGTTGTTTGATAATACATTCAAGTTTCAATCAGTAGA
>JAHDHF010000042.1:13872-18885 GCA_020631455.1 Saprospiraceae bacterium | reverse complement strand
TCTTGCCCAGGCCAGCCAAAACGATTTGGCACAGATCCACATGCAATAATCAACTTGTCATACTGAAGCGGCTCCCGCGTAGAGCAGCCAGTTCGCTCATCAGTTGCAAAATGAAGCCGCTTCGCATTTGTGTCAATTTCACTCACATAGCCGCGTACCAGATCGAGGCGATTTTTCTCCCAAAACCAATCCTCATACGGCTTGATATGCTGCCACTCCATGTGCCCCATGTACACATACATGAGCGCCGTGCGCGAAAAAAAATGCTCCGACTCAGCCGAGACAATCGTGACTTGATGATCGCTCAATTTACGTATCCAGCGTGCCGCCGTGACGCCCGCGATTCCATTTCCGATGATGACTACATGCATAAGACCTTCAATGTAAAGCCATTTTGCGCAGATCAAAAACCGCTAGCGTCAGCAATTGTACATTTTAATCAAAATGAAGATTTTGGGCTGCCCGCAGCAAAGCTGCGGTCGGGCTGCAACCCTGAGTAGTCGGGGTCCGGCACTCTCTCTGCGCTCATTACATTCGCACAGAGTTCAGACAACACCTTCCATCCCTCAGCCGAAATTATTACAAGACCATGCGAATGGACAAGCGCTGCGGAGTGGTGGCGCAGCCAGACGCAAACGAAGTGAAGCGGCCGAGCGAACAGCGAGCCACGCAGCACAACCCTGAGTAGTCGGGGTAGCGACCGCGACGAGCTTGTGAGGAGCGGATGGCCCTTATTTCATCATTTGAAGAATCGAAATGATGCTGTTTATCTTGGTGGAAACTCAGTTTGTATATGAATCGCCTCTTTTGTCTTTTACTGGTTGTCTTAATTATGGCGGCTTGTCGTGCGCCGCAAGAGGCATTCATCAGATCTGATCAAGCGGAGTGGGCTAAAACGTCGCTTCCTGCTGAGCCGATGCACACGACATATCTGATCGGGGATGTAGGCGAGCCAAAACCTCAAGGGCAACCGACTCACGGACCGCTTGCTGCTCTCAAACGTGACCTTGCTACTCAAAATGAGTATAGTACAATCGTGTATCTCGGAGATAATATTTATCCAAAAGGCTTACCGAAAGAAAATACTGCGGATCGAGCTGAGGCCGAAGCTGCATTAAATCTGCAACTCGAAATTTTGCATGATTATAAAGGCTCGGCATTTTTTGTACCTGGAAATCACGATTGGGATCATTCTGGAAAAGATGGTTTAAAAGCTGTCAAGCGACAAGAAACATATATTGAAGATTATTTTGATAAATATGAAATCGAGGGTGCGTTTCATCCAGATAACGGTTGCGGTGACCCAATTAAAGTAAAGCGCGAAAAAAATCTTGTTTTTATTTTTATTGACTCGGAGTGGTATCTGCATAATTGGAATCTACACGAGCATATCAATGACGGCTGTGATATCAAAAGCCGCTTGGAATTTTTAGAAAAATTTGAGGAACTCATACTTAAAAATAAAAGCAAGCAAATCGTCGTTTGTATGCATCACCCTTTGCATACAAATGGAAATCATGGTGGCAAATTTTCGTGGAAGCAGCATCTGTTTCCTTTACTTGAATTAAATAGTAAAGCGTTTATTCCGATGCCGATCATTGGCTCGTTGTATCCTGCGATTCGCTCGAATGGTGGCACGCATCAAGATATCTCGCACGCGCGCTACCAAGAGCTTAAAACTGAATTATTGGAACGTGTCAAAAAGCAAACGAATATTATTTTCGCTGCTGGGCACGAGCATTCGTTACAATATTTTCCGCTGCATCAGCATCATTTTTTAGTGAGCGGTTCAGGCTGTAAAACAAGTCATATCAAACATGGTCTTGATGCAGAATTTACAAGTGCTCAAAAAGGCTATATTAAATTATACCATTATCAAAATGGTTCTACTTGGATGGAAATAATTCAAGCAGACTATGGAGAACAAACAAGAGTTTTATATCGCAAAGAAATAGTGCCACCGAAGCCTGGAAAATCTGAAATAGAATTGCCTGAATATCCACCTTTGCCAGATAGTGTTGTAGCAGTTGCAAATGCAGACTACAATATTTCAGAAGCTGGTCGATTTTGGCTCGGCGATCAATATCGCGATATTTGGAATACGCCTGTCAAAGCTCGCGTCTTGAATCTGGAAACTGAAAAAGGTGGATTAATTCCAATAAAAAAAGGCGGCGGAATGGCAAGTAATTCTTTGCGCCTCGAAAACCCTGATGGTAAGCAATATGCGTTACGCTCTATCAATAAAGACATGAGTAAAGCTGCACCGCCAGCATTTCAAGAATTGCAAATAATGCAATTATTAGCAGATCAAACTTCGGCGATCCATCCGTACGGTGCGATGGCTGTATCAAAACTCGCCGAAGCTGCTGGTACGTATAATATCACTTCTGACTTAGTTTATCTCAAAAAGCAAAAAGCGCTTGGTGCATTTAATGAATTATTCCCCGAAGGATTATACCTACTTGAAGAACGCCCAAATGGAGATCGTCGCGAACTTAATAATTTTGGTAATAGTAAAAACATTATTGGCTATGTTGATTTATTATCAAAACTGAAAAAAAGTTCAAAGCATTCTGTCGATCAAGATTGGGTTTTAAAATCAAGGCTTTTTGATGTTTTTATTCACGACTGGGATCGACATGATGATCAATGGAGATGGGCGAGTTTTGAAACTGAAAATGGCACACTTTATCGACCAATAGCCAGAGATCGTGATCAGGCATTTTATCAATTTAAGGGTGCGCTGCCGACATTGGTTGCATATTCAGTTATGCCAAAGTTTAAAACATTTAATCATAAAATTCAAGATGTCAAAAATCAAGGATTTAATGCACGATATTTTGACCGATATTTCTTAAATCAACTCGAAAAAGAAGATTGGCTCAAAATTGTGTATCAACTTCAAGAAGATCTCACAGACGAACAAATCGAAGCAGCATTTGAGGTCTGGCCAAAAGACGTTTATGATAAAAGTGCTTCTACAACTATTGATAAATTAAAATCGCGCCGAGATGATTTAGATAAATACGCACTTAAGCTGTATTTATTCCTATCAAAAGAAGTGGACGTCGTAGGCACTGATCAACAAGAACGCTTTGATATAAAACGACTAGATAATGGAGAAACCAACGTCACTGTTACGCAAATAAAGAAAAGTGGCAAGCTAGGTCACATTTTATTTGAGCGCACATTTAAAAAATCAGAAACGCGTGAAATTCGACTATATGGCTTAGCTGAAAACGACGAATTTTATATTTCTGGCAAAGAGGCAAAAGCAATTCGAATCAGAATAATAGGCGGCACAGGAAAAGATCGACTTGTAGATGAATCATCTGTGCGAGGTTTAAGTCGAAAAACAAAATTATATGACGAGATCGATGGCGTTTCGTTTACTACAAACGGTGAAGTTCAATCGCTTGTATCAAACAATACATTTGTAAATGAATATGATCGAAAAGCATTTAAATACAATGGCTTTTTACCAAAAGTATATTTAGGCATTACGCCCGATGATGGAATTTGGTTTGGTGGAGGTGCGACGATCACAACTCACGGTTTTCGAAAATCCCCATACAAACAACAACATAAACTTGGATTTAAATATGCGCCGCAACGAGGATCTATCGTAGCAGATTATAGCGGTGATTTTATTGATGCGTTTGGTCGATTTGATTTTTTACTTGAAGCTCATATTCATAATCCTGAAGTTGTTCAATATTTTGGGCTCGGTAATGAAAGTGTACGAATTACAACCGCACGTGATTTTAATCGAGTACGAACTCGGCAGATGCGATTGCGGCCATTGTTTAAACAAGGATTTAATAATGAGCGCTTAAAACTGTACGCTGGCCCGATGTACGAAAGCACTCGAATCGTCAATGAACCTTCTCGCGTTATTGCGACAAATGATCCGAATATTACGCAGGATTTATTTAGAAGAAAACATTTTGGAGCTGCAGTCGCTGGCATGAGTTATTCGACAGTAGAAAATACAGCTTTCCCTGAGCAAGGAATAATATTTAATAGTGAAATAGCCCAATATTCAAAACTCGGCGCAGGAAAACAATCATTTGGAACACTCGAAAGCAGCTTGACATTTTATTTAACCTTTGGTAGCGATCGACCGCTGACGATTGCATCACGCACAGGCGGCGGCACACTTTGGGGCGATCCAGATTTACTCTATTATCATTCACTCGGAAATAATAATTATTTACGAGGCTTTCGGAATGATCGGTTTAGAGGATCTTCTTTTATTTATAATAACATTGACTTCAGGTGGAAATTCAAACATTTGGATAACACATATTTACCAATGGATATTGGGCTACTTGCAGGTTATGATCTTGGCCGTGTATGGTTGAGTGGCGAGCAATCAAATAAAACTCACCACAGCTTGACGGCGGGCATTTGGGTGAGTCCTTTATCTTTATTTGTTATCTCGCCGCACTATTCATATTCTCGCGAAGAACATCAAGTGAATTTACGATTTGGATTTAATTTTTAATTATTGGGGCATACCGCAGCAGAGCTGCGGTCGGGCTGATCCGCAGTACGGTAGCCTAGCTTCTATTAAAAAAAGCCCACGAATATCCATGGGCTTTTTTTAATAGAATCCGCCCTGCGGGCGCTGCTCCCATCCCTATGCCAAGCAGCTTGGACAAGCGCTGCGAAGTGGTGGCGACAGCCAGACGCGACTGGAAGGAGCGGCCGAGCGAACAGCGAGCCACGAAGCATAGCGACCCGAAGCGCAACGCGCGAGGGTTGGCCCATCAATTGTCTCGGATTGTGTACTTGGTATTCTCTTTGCAAAGTGAAGTGTCGGATGGTTTGTTCTGCCGTCTCAACTGTACTTTTGCTATCCAAATCTTACGCTAATATGAAGTCATTCCTCCTTGCTGCCACGTTTTTCTGTTTTCTATTTGCTTGTATGCCGCTGATGGCACAAGATGAAGCTAAGCCGCTCGCGTACACGTTTTTTAAGCGCGACATCACGATCACCTATGCTGATAG
>JAHDHF010000042.1:0-13772 GCA_020631455.1 Saprospiraceae bacterium | reverse complement strand
AGCCGCTCGCGTACACGTTTTTTAAGCGCGACATCACGATCACCTATGCTGATAGCGCCAATGCTGATGCGACATTTACGATCGTGCGTACTTGGGATTCGGACAGTACTTACTCAGAGGTGATGACATATATGGATATGGATAGTGCGATCGTAGCTAAAGAGAGCAGCTATCGCCTTGAGATGGATTATCTCTTCCAGGATGTCGATGGTCAAGAGTTGTTGTTTTTCTCTCCGAGTTTGCTTGCGACGACGGATATTCCGATAGACGACTATGGCATCATGACTGGTACTGGTGCTGAGCCGTATGTGATGAGCCAAAAAGGCTTATCTAAAAGAGTAGATGAGCGCGGTATTTATTATCACGTCAAGAATAATCTCGGACAAGTCGTTGCACATGTCAAGTCTGATCGCGGCCTTGGCTTAAGTAAGTTTTCGACGTTTTACGAAGGCCGTCGTCGCACATTTATGCTGATCGGCATGAGCATGAACTAAGCTTTAAAACGATTTTATTGGTCGAGCAGATGCCCCATGCGGTTTTGCTTGGTAGCGAGGTAGCGGGTATTGTCGCTATGTGCTTGCATGATGATCGGAAGGCGTTTGACACGTATTCCAGCTGCTTCGAGTGCTTGGATTTTAAGCGGATTGTTGGTCATGAGCTGCACGCTCGTGATACCGAGGTCTTGCAGCATCTGGATCGCTATACTATAATCTCTCGAGTCAATTTCCAACCCAAGCATCGTATTGGCATCTGATGTATCTGCACCTAGGTCTTGAAGATTGTATGCGTTGAGCTTATTGATGAGGCCGATGCCACGACCTTCTTGCCTCAGATAGATGACGATGCCGCCTTGCGCGCCTGCGATTTTGAGTGCGTGGCCAAGCTGCTCACCACAGTCGCATCGCCGCGACTGAAAGACATCTCCTGTCAAACACTCCGAATGGATGCGTAAGGGCACGTCTGTTGTTTTGCCTTGCCATGTGCTGCTCACAAGTGCCAGATGTGGTTGCGGATCGGCTGCATCCTCGCTGTACGCGATCATCTCAAAGTTGCCAAACGGCGTCGGAATCTGTGTTTTTGCTTGTTGTGTTGCGTTCATCGCGGTGCAAATGTACTTGAGTGCTTGATGCTATTGTATACCTTAATAGTATCTTGACGTCAGAAGTTTATTGCTCGGCAGAATTAACAAATGAATTGGTGGAACAAGACATATCTCGCTCGATTGGTCGACTATGACAAGCGGCTCGGTATCATCGCCTGTGTGTTTGTTGCTTTGACATTGTTGTTCAATCTCCTCGGCGATCAGATGGCACCGTTTTTTGTCTGGGGCATGTTCAGCCAAAAAAATACTGAGCAGCCGTCATATCCTGTTTTGCAAATCCATGTCGACGGCGAGTTGCTCGACTTGACCAATCTTCCTGATCCGCAAAAGCATATGTTAAGCTCCCCGCTCATGAAGTATGCTGCACAGCAAGAAAACAATGGTGTGGATCCGACTGCTATATTTCTGCAATCGAAGCTCGGCAGGCATTATTCAAAAATTGAGTCAGCTGCTGATATTGTTTTAAATGACTCGACAGATTTAGCAGCATTTCCAGCTTGGGCACATCGCTACATCGATGACATCCGAGGCCAAGAGTCTAAGGAAATCGATATTTCGATTGTCTACTATCGCTATGGGCAAGACGAGATGATTCTCCAAAATTATAAACCTGTGCTTCGTCATGCGCGATAGTGTAGACAAACAGATCATTGAGCAGCCAGTCAGAAAACTGATCGGACATGTTGCTTTTAGCTTTGTGCTACTCGCGCTTCTCTGGCGATGGTGGAGCGAAGTGCTCTTGCATCAGCTCAATGCGCCAGTGCTTAAATACGCGTATGTTGATCCTGGATATTGGTTGGCTTTTTTGATGCGGCTACCACAGACCTTGACATCGCATTTTTGGTTGAGCCTTGTTTTTGATCTCCTGCTCATCATAAGTGCCATCGTAGCGCTTGTTGGATTCAAGCAGCGTATCGCAGCAGCACTTTACACAGTTTGTATTGCACTTTACGTTTTGTGCTTTAATGCGTACGGGATGCATCACACGCACTGCCTGATCGGTATGTTGTTTATTGGAGTTCCATTTTTGGCGAGTCGAGATCGCACATTTACATTTTTATGGAACGGTCTGCGATACTTTACACTCTGGATTTATGGTAGCGCTTTCTTATGGAAATTGTGTAGGGGCGTCTTGTGGTATCCGCAGCAAGCGCTTGCCGATCTCATGGAAAATAATGCTGCGTATCTCGCGTACAATCCTGATTCGATTTTAGCACAATTTCTTTGGTGGTGTATCGATCATCCGACGCTGCTGACGATTCTCTTTGTTTTCGCAATTCTAGGAGAAGGTCTTTTTATCATCGGCTTTTTTACTAAAAAATTCGATTGGCTTTTATTCGCGTTGTCTATTCTCTTTCACATTGCGACATTCTTGACGATGGATGTTGTCTTCTTTGAGCTCTGGATGTTGAGTCTCACATTTCTTCCGTGGCAGACTTTGTATCAACGGTTTCTCCAAAAACAAGAATAATGCTTTGGGGCCATCCGCTACTCGCTTTACTCGTAGCGGTCGCTACCACGACTACTCCTTACAGTCGCATCTGGTATTCGCCACCACTTTGCAGCACTTGTCCAAAAAGTAAAACAGCTTCTTTGTCAAGAATCTGATAGCTTAAACTCAATTTATTGATTTAAATAAAACTACATTTAAACCTGAAACTAAAGAAGACAACATGGGATTTTTTCAATCACTTTTTGGCAAAGGAAAAACAACAGTAGAATCTGCTGATCTTGTAGAAGCTGGTGTCTGTCCCAATTGCTGGGGAAAACAGGACTATGATGGAAAGTTTGTCCAGTTTGTAGAAGATGCAACAAAGGACAATGTCAACAATAATGCGCAAAACAAAAAAGCCTTTATTCAGCAGTTTGTCGAGACAAATATTAGTGGAATTAAACTGAAGCGTGAAGGTGCTACCCAGCGCTGCCCTGTTTGTGCTGCGACACATTAAACAATCAATGCGGCTGAGGGATGGAAGGTGTTGTCTGAACGAGCGCGAATAGAATGAGCGCGAAGAGAGTGCCGGACAGCCCGACCGCGAATGGAGTGAGCGGGCAGCCCCTCTTTAGTTTCTTGAAATCAATGGAACACTCGTTTGCTCTATTGCGTTGAATCTGTACATTTGTAGCAGACTTTATTAGTTTATGAGCGATACAGCAATAGATACACCGGTGACATTGACAGATGGCGCAGTCAAGCAGTTGCGCCGCATCTTAGATGAGCAAAACTTAAGTGCTGAGCATGGTCTTCGCGTCGGTGTCAAAGGCGGCGGTTGTAGTGGCTTTTCGTACATTTTGGGTTTTGATGTCAAAAAAGAAAATGATACAAGCTTTGTGTCAAATGGCTTGACGGTATTTATGGATAAAGCTCATGGCTTGTATTTGCTTGGTATCGAGATCGATTTTGTAGATGGTCTTGACAATCGCGGCTTTACGTTTAATAATCCGAATGCGACTGACACCTGCGGCTGTGGGACCTCATTTTCAGCTTAATCATTTGCCTTGAAAAAAGGTCTTTTTCTTGTTTTTGTTGGTCTTTTGATCGGGTTCAGCTCATGCAGCGAGTCTGTGAAATGTGTGCCATGTGACGATGGCATCATCGAGAAGCGCCCGCTGATTTATGCCTCGATTGATAAACTCCGCCTACGCCAAGCACCAGATCTTGACGCTCAAACAGTACATCGCCTGAGCCTTGGCGAACCGGTGATTTATTTAAACGAACGAACGTCGTTTACGACACCTGTCCAAATGCAAGGACAAGTTTTGCAGCAGCCGTGGCTCAAAGTCATTACGATTGATAGTCTCGAAGGCTGGGCGTATGCTGGCGGCCTTTCGATCTACAAGCCACTCAAAGAGAAACCGCTTCTCACGGATCACGAATTGGTCAAAGAATATCTTTCGCTCGATGCACTTGATGAGTCAGCCGCGTACAAAGGTTTGAGAATATCACAGCTCGAGCAGGATCAAGATTTTGTCAAGGAAGAAAACGGAATACTGACGCTTAAAACAGAAAGAGATTCGGTCGTCCTCAAAAATGTGTCAGATACAATAGCAAAGACCTTTGAGCGATTTGAATATCTCGGGATGTTGCGTGAATCCAATTTTGCGATGATCGCTCACTTTAGTGAGCGCGGGCGAGTCATCAAATTGTACAATCGACAGACCGCTCGTAACATCAATTTACCAGGCATTCCGCTGCCAAGTCCTCATCACAAGCGCTGGGCTGTGATGGATATTCCGGCACTTGATGATCCAAGTCGTGCTCGCATCCTCATCTACCGCATCTCTGATAATGATGTCAAACGAGACTTCACTTACGCAGTCAATTCTTTGCCTATTCAAGAGCAGTATATACCGGTATTTCCGAGTTGGAAGTCAAATACAATCCTTGACTTCTCTCGCCAGTATGAGCGCAACGGATCTACCGTCCAAAAGCCAGCTCACATTCTTCTTGGAGAGAATGGCTGGAGTGTAAGGTGATAGTATGCATTAGGGGCTGCCCTTCATTCCGCTTCGCTCCATTCAGGTCGGGCTGTCCGGCACTCTCTCCGCGCTCATTCTATTCGCGCTCCGTTCAGACAACACCTTCCATCCCTCAGCCACGATATATCAGTTAATAGCTTTGACATCTCCTTAGCAAAGTCATCTACAAATAAGCGTACCTTTGCAGCCGATTTTCAATCATACAACAACAAGCAAAATCACTACGATCATGACAGTCGATCAACAAACAAAATACAAAGTCAAAGACATTACTCTAGCAGAATGGGGACGCCGCGAACTCGAACTTGCAGAAGCAGAAATGCCAGGACTCATGGCGCTCCGCGATGAGTATGGCGACACAAAACCTCTTGCAGGAGCACGCATTGCAGGCTGCCTTCACATGACGATCCAGACAGGCGTACTCATTGAGACGCTGATCGCACTCGGAGCAGAAGTCACTTGGTCGAGCTGCAATATCTTTTCTACGCAAGATCACGCAGCAGCAGCCATCGCAGCAGCCAACATTCCTGTTTTTGCTTGGAAAGGTATGAACGAAGAAGAATTTGACTGGGCAATCGAACAGACACTCTTTGCATTTGAAGGCGGCAAGCCGCTTAATATGATCCTCGATGATGGAGGTGACTTGACCAATATGGTACTCGATCGCTATCCTGAGCTTGTACCAGGCATCAAAGGTCTCTCAGAGGAGACAACGACTGGTGTACACCGCCTCTATGAGCGCATGCGCAACGGCACGCTCACGATGCCAGCCATCAATGTCAATGACTCTGTAACCAAGAGTAAGTTTGACAACAAGTACGGTTGCAAAGAGAGTTGTGTTGATGCGATCCGTCGTGCGACAGATGTCATGATGGCGGGCAAAGTCGCTGTCGTAGCTGGCTATGGAGATGTCGGAAAAGGATCAGCTGCTTCACTCCAAGGAGCTGGCTGCCGCGTCATCGTCACTGAGATCGATCCGATCTGTGCACTCCAAGCAGCTATGGACGGCTTCGCTGTCAAGAAGATGTCTACTGCTCTACCAGAAGCAAACATCGTCGTCACTGCTACTGGAAATAAAGACATCCTCACAAAGGAGCACTTCGAAATGATGAAAGACAAAACAATTGTCTGTAACATCGGGCACTTTGACAATGAGATCGATATGGCGTGGCTCAATGGTACTCATGGCGACACCAAAGTCGAGATCAAACCACAAGTTGATAAATACACAGTCAATGGCAAAGACGTCCTCGTTCTAGCAGAAGGCCGCCTTGTCAATCTCGGTTGTGCGACTGGTCATCCAAGCTTTGTGATGTCAAACAGCTTTACAAATCAAACACTCGCTCAGCTCGAGCTTTGGACAAATAGCGACAAGTACGAAAACAAAGTGTACATGCTACCAAAGCATCTTGATGAGAAAGTCGCGCGCTTACATCTTGAAAAAATCGGAGTAGAGCTTGAAGAACTCAGTTCTGACCAAGCAGAATACATCGGTGTCGACCAGCAAGGACCATTTAAACCAGAATACTACCGTTATTAGGATTCAAATATTCTATTGAACAAAAAAGCCTCGCTTAATAGTAGCGAGGCTTTTTTATTTTTTTGGACAAGCGCTGCGAAGTGGTGGCGACAGCCAGACGCGAATGCAATTAGCGGGCCGACCTGTCCCGGTAGCGAAGCGTATCGGGAGCGAACAGCGAGCCACGAAGTACAACCCTGAGTAGTCGGGGTAGCGACCGCCACGAGTATCACGAGTGGCGGATGGCCCACATAAAAAGCTTGTTTATCGAGCCTCAATATTGAGCAAAACGGGATTGCGACTATGAAGTGTGATCAGTGGCTTTAATTCTATATCAGTAGTGATTGGTTTGACTGTGAAGCGACGAAGGAATTGCGCGAGGGCGATATGCATCTCCATCGTAGCAAAGTGATTGCCGATACAGAGGCGCGGCCCGCCACCAAATGGTAGATACGCAAAAGCAGGTCGCTTGGGCGCATTTGGCAGCCAACGGTCAGGATCAAAGGAGTCTGGATTTTGCCAATAATCTGGGTGGCGATGTACGGCATAGATTGAGGCAAGAACATTGTCGCCTTCTTTGATGCTGTGGCCGCCGAGATCGACATCTTGCGTCGCGACGCGATCGACCATCCACGCTGGCGGATACAATCGCATACTTTCTTTGATGACGCGATCTGTTAAGTCGAGATTCGGTAGATCGTCAAGTGTAACATCTCGATCGCCGAGTACTTCCAGCTCTGTCTGTACTGCTGTGAGGACTTCAGGATGCTGAGCAAGCAAAAATAAAGTCCAACCCACGCTCAAAGCCGTCGTATCGTGCCCAGCCACAAACAAGATCAAAATCTCATCTCGCAGCTGCTTGTCGTTCATGCCTTCGCCCGTGTCTTCGTAGCGAGATTCAAGCAGCATATCGAGGAGATCATCATGCGAACCGCCTTTTTCGCGACGATCATTGATGATACGATAGACAATTTTATCAAGTTCTTCTTGTCTCTTGTCAGCATAGCGAAAGACGCCAAACGCTTTCATAAATGGCTTGGCGTATGGTTGGCGTACCTGTGTGACAAAGAGCTGCTGCGCATCATGGATGACTCGGCCACAAAAATCAATATCTTCTTGTGTCATGCCTGTGCTAAACAATGCGCGCATCACAATACGAAGCGTCAAAGCATGCGTGAATTGATGAATATTGACTTGACCTGTGGGAGCTCCATCGAGCACGAGATTTGTCTCGTCGCACATGATGCGCGCAAGGCCAGCGAGACGCTTGCGGTGAAATCCTGGCTGTATCAAGCGGCGCTGCTTGAGCCAATAGTCGCCTTCGGCAGTAAGGAGTCCTTTGCCGAGGCGCTCGGCGAGTATCTCTGTCTGTACTTCGCTTTTGATGAAGCTGCGATGGTCGCGCTGCAAGACTTGACGGATGTGATCTGGATTTCGAGTCAGGATGATGCGCTGACCGTTGATCATCTTAGACCCAAAAATATCCCCATGTGCCTCAAAACTTTCTACAAATCGCGGTATCGGATTGCGAATCAATTGCCGCAAATTGGTGATCGTTTTCCAAAACGGTATTTCGGGTATCTCCTTAAACTCGCTCATGCTTAAAGATAAATACTCGCTTCTTTTTTGATCGCGAGTTGAGCCTTGTCGAGAGATGATCCAGGCAGCGCGCGCATCGTATCTAGCAATTTATTGCTGTAGACTTCAGCTGTTGCCTTTTCTTCGAGCTCGTCGTAGACTTCATTGATGATGCGGACATGATGATCGCGAGCCACTTTGATGATCTGCCACAGCTCGTGCGAGACATAGACTTGCTGCGTGATATTATGTTCAAGCTCTTGCTGTATCGAGAGCAGCATAGACAGTCTCAGCTGCTCGGCGCTCATACCTGGCTGGCGCTGGCGAAGCACAAGATTGTGCATAGCGATACGCTCACAAAACAAAGACAAACGCTCGTATGCAGTTAGCTTGATCGGCAGCGTTGTTTCAGATTGCTTTTGCTTGAGTTCAAGCATTTGTGCTTCGCTTTGTCGCTTTAGTAGTGCGTTGAGCATATAATACGCCGTCGCAAAAACGATCAATGCAGGTATCGTGAGCTTAACAATTTCGAGGATGACGTTCAACCAAACAGGCATAAAGAATCAGAGAGTATGATGTGCTGCAAAGATGCTTCACAGAGTCAAAACGTCGTCTATGATTCAAAGCGTATATCGAAGTTGATTTTTATGGGCCATCCGTACCGAGTTGACTCGGTACGGTCGCTATGTTTCGCAGCTCGCTGATCGCTCGGCCTCAGCGCTGCATTCGCAGCTTCTGAGTCTAGCCTACGGCTACTGCTGCACAGCGCTTGTCCAAGCAGCAGCTTTATCTTGCGTCTATGGCAAAACAACTCACACGCTGCTCATGGTCAGAAAAGCATGATCATGAGCGCAAATACCATGATACAGAATGGGGCGTACCTGTATATAATGATCGCTTGTTATTCGAGCTGCTTATACTCGAAGGTGCGCAAGCAGGCGTCAGTTGGTCTGTCGTATTAAAAAAGCGAGAGCGATACAGAGATGTATTTGACAATTTTGAAGCAAGCGTTATACAGCATTATTCGCCAGAGTATTTGGATGAGCTCATGCTTGATGCAGGTATTATCCGCAATAAATTAAAAATTCATTCTGTCGTTAAAAATGCAGTTGCATTTCTCGAAGTACAAAAAGAATTTGGCAGCTTTTCGGCTTATATCTGGAAATTTGTGGGCGGCGAGCCAATACAAAATGCGTGGACAGACGCGAGTCAAGTTCCTGCTCAGACTGCAGAATCTCAAGCAATGAGCAAAGCATTAAAAAAGCGAGGATTTAAATTTGTCGGTCCGACTATTTGCTACGCATTTATGCAAGCTGTCGGTATGGTCAATGATCATACAACAGATTGCTTTAGATATACTGAAGTCTAGAAGTGATATTATTTTTTTGCGGATGGTTTAGGATTAAAAATTTGCTTTTCTGGACAAGCGCTGCGAAGTGGTGGCGACAGCCAGACGCGAATGAAATGAGCGGCCGAGCGAGGAGCGAGCCACGTAGCATAGCGACCGCGCTGAATATCATGAAGCGCGGATGGCCCCCGATAAATTATTTATGAATAAATGAACGATTATTCATACGTTTGCATTTGAATAGGCAGATATGCAGACAAAACGATCTATCGAACCCGAAAAGCTCAAGCGCGTCGCGCATGTGCTCAAGACAATTGCGCATCCTGTGCGGCTTGAGATTCTTGAGCTCTTGGAGACTCAAGAGCCGCTTGCAGTGAGTGTTATTCTTGATGGATTGCGGAGTGATGTCGAGCAATCTATGCTATCGCATCATTTGATAAAGATGCGTGATAATGGGATTTTGGAGTCTGAAAAATCAGGCAAGCATGTCTTGTATCGTATCTCTGATCGAGATGTATTGAAGATTTTTGATTGTATGGAATCCTGTGATTTTATCTAGATGGGGCTTTACGACATACTTGGTTTTTTGGGTGCGCTTTGTATCGGTATTTCGCTCGGACTGATGGGCGGCGGCGGCTCGATATTGACTGTGCCGATTTTAGTGTATTTGCTTGGAGTTGAGCCTGTACTTGCTACTGCGTATTCGCTTTTTGTAGTTGGTTGGTCTGCACTCGTAGGTGCAATTAATAATTTCCGCAAAAATCTTGTCAGTATCAAGACGGCAATTGTTTTTGCGATTCCGTCATTCGTTGCTGTGTATTTGACGCGTGCGTATCTCGTGCCAGCTATTCCAGCAGAATTATTTTCTATTGGTGATTTTGTACTGACAAAATCAATTGCAATGATGCTCTTTTTTGCATTGATTATGATCGTAGCAGCGGTGTCAATGATTCGCGGTCGAAAAGCGCGAGACGAATCAGAGGAAACAGAATTACAATTTAATTATCCTCTGATCATTGTAGAAGGTTTTGTAGTCGGTGTATTGACAGGACTTGTCGGAGCTGGAGGCGGTTTTTTAATAGTACCAGCGCTCGTTCTGCTCGTCAGATTACCGATGAAACTTGCTGTTGGCACATCTCTATCAATTATTGCAGTAAAATCATTATTTGGCTTCATCGGTGATATTCAATCTGGTCAAAATATCGACTGGATTTTTCTGAGCACATTTACAGCTTTGGCTGTCGTCGGTATTTTTATTGGCGGTTATTTATCCAATTTTATTCCTGGCAAAAAACTCAAAAAAGGATTTGGCTGGTTTGTGCTTGTCATGGCGGCTATTATTGTCATAAAAGAACTCATGATTTAATCGTTTTATCTTATGTATATCGAACAAATATATACGGGATGTCTAGCGCAAGGTGCGTACTACATTCACAGTAATGGCGAAGGCGTGATCATCGATCCGCTGCGCGAAGTGCAGCCATACATCGATCGCGCTGCGCGTGATGGCGTCACAATTAAATACATCTTTGAAACGCATTTTCATGCTGACTTTGTAAGCGGTCATGTGACACTCGCAGAGAAAACGGGCGCACCAATCGTTTACGGTCCAAATGCGAATCCAAGCTTTGAAGCGCATATTGCTAAAGACGGCGAGGAATTTCAAGTAGGTGATTTGACATTTGTCGTGCTGCATACGCCTGGGCACACGATGGAGAGCACAACCTATTTGCTGCGCGATAAAGATGGAAAAGACATTGCCATTTTTACTGGTGATACTTTATTTCTTGGCGATGTCGGGCGGCCTGATCTTGCCCAAAAAGCGGCGACGATGACGCAAGAAGACCTTGCAGGAATCTTATATGACAGCCTTCGAAACAAGATCATGCCGCTTGCTGATGATGTGACGGTTTATCCTGCGCACGGAGCAGGCTCCGCTTGTGGCAAAAATATGATGAAGCAAACTGTCGACACACTCGGGAATCAAAAACAAATGAACTACGCGCTCCGCGCCGATATGACAAAAGAAGAATTCGTTAAAGAAGTCACCGATGGTCTCAATGCGCCACCTGCTTATTTTCCGCTTAATGTCAAGCTCAATCGCGAAGGCTACGAATCAATTGACACAGTCATGCAGCGCGGAGCAAAAGCCCTTGATCCAAATACATTTGAATCTGTCGCTGAACAAACGGGCGCTTTGATCCTCGATGTACGGACACGATTTGATTTTGCGAAGCAGCATATTCCAAAGAGTATTTACATCGGTTTGGATGGCGGATTTGCGCCTTGGGTTGGCGAGTTGATTGTCGATGTCAAAACACCAATCTTGCTTGTCGTCAATGCTGGTCAAGAAGAAGAAGCAGTCACGCGACTCGCGCGTGTTGGTTTTGACAATACGCTTGGATTTCTGGATGGCGGACTCACTGCTTGGGTCGCTTCTAGCAAAGAAACGGATTCACTCAAATCAATTCCAGCAGCAGAGTTTGCCGAGCAATATCAAGATGCTGGCAATCGCATAGTAGATGTACGTCGCCCAAGCGAGTACACATCTGAGCATATCACTGTAGCGATCAATGCCCCGCTTTCGTCGCTCAATGATTATCTCGCCGATTTTGAAGACGACGGATCGTATTTCATTCATTGTGCTGGTGGTTATCGCTCAGTCATAGCAGCTTCCATTCTCAAATCGAGAGGCATTCATAATCTCGTTAATGTTGAAGGCGGCATGAACGATATTCTCAAAACCGATGTAGAGCGAAGCGCTTACGTCTGTCCTTCTACGCTTTAATTTTTTATTACAAATGATTGAATTTATTCAACAGCCTTGGCCGTGGTATGTCACTGGCCCAATGATCGCACTCGTTATGATGACACTTTTGTGGCTCGGCGGCAGCTTTGGCGTTTCTTCTACGATGCGCACCATTTGTTCTTCAGTTGGCGCAGGCAAATTTGTTTCCTTCTTTGATTTTGACTGGAAGGCACAGCGCTGGAATCTCATGTTCGCCCTGGGCGCAATCATAGGCGGTTTTATTGCTTCCAATTGGTTGATGTCACCAGAGCCGCTTCAATTATCTGATGCTACGGTTGCAGAATTACTCGAACTCGGTATTCCATTTAATGGCGGATTTTTACCCGATGATTTATTTTCATGGGAATCGCTTAAAACTGGGCGCGGATTATTTTTTCTTGTAGGTGGCGGATTTTTAGTTGGCTTCGGTGCGCGTTGGGCTGGAGGCTGCACATCTGGTCATGCTATTAGTGGATTATCCAATTTGCAATTACCGTCATTGTTTGCAGTCATTGGCTTTTTTGCTGGTGGTTTAATAATGACTCATTTATTTTTCCCATTGATTTTTTAATAGAAACCATGAAGTTCTTACAATATCTCATCGTCGGGATTCTCTTCGGCATTATTATGACAAAATCAGAAGCAATCTCGTGGTTCAGGATCCAAGAAATGTTTAGATTTCAGTCAATTCACATGTACGGCATCATCGGCACAGCTCTAGCAGTAGGGCTCGTCGTCACCCATGCAATAAAACGATTTCAATTAAAAACAATTGATGGTGATGCTATTGAAATAAGAGATAAAAACAAAAGCTATTTTCGATACATTTTGGGCGGCACATTGTTTGGACTTGGTTGGGCGTTATCAGGTGCTTGTCCTGGCCCGATGTACACCTTACTTGGCAATGGATTTAGTATTTTTGTAGTCGTAATAGTCAGCGCGATACTGGGAACATTTACGTATGGCGTTCTTCGTAAGTATTTGCCACACTGATTTTTATTTAAAATAAAAGTATGGGCGTCCGCTCCTTGCTGACGCATCGTCGCGGCGGGCTGATCCAGGGTTTCGCTATTCGCTCATCATCCCGATAAATCGGGATGAGCGCTTCGCGCCCCTTTCCATCCCTACGCCATTAGCAGCTTAATTATTTGTATTGATTTCTGCTATAAGGTTTGGGCATTGCTCAAAGTCAGCGTAATCATTTCCGCCTACATCCCACATCCATTGCAGTCCTTCTATTATTGCCATTCGATCTTCAGTATTTACGTTTTTCTTTTGGATTTTCCAGTGGCGATCAAAGCTGTATAAAAAACTATCAATACAATCTAAACTTCGATCTTTTTCATATTCCCGTGCTAGAGGATAAAAATAAAAAAGAAGATCTTCAAAATTCATAAACGGATAAATCCATCCGTAATAATCAAATTCTTTTTTGGATACATCATCAGGGTGTTTGTGATCGATCGGCAGTTTTGCGTGCCCCTCGCTGCCATACGAGTCGAGTATCTCCGCATCTCGCAAATTAATTTTTGGTGGCGAGTATTTAATCGAGAGTTCTAGGAGACGTATGCTGTTCAATTAAAGTGAGGTTCTAAGAAAGAATGGATTTGAAGTTTTTTTTATGATGTGAATTTTTTTCGAAACAATTTAATCAGCTCTTTCGAGTCAATTGCTTTTTTATTAAACAGTCTTAAGGGTTCTCTAATTTTCGGATATTCATCCACAAACTCAATTCCGTCAATTTCTTCAAGATAAAACTTATTCATTGATTTAAGAAATGAATCTTGGTCAACACCCCAAAATTGTATGTATTTAGATTCAGGAACAAAAATTTCTATTAATTCAGAATCAGAGTGAAATATCATCCCAAACTCTATGAATGTATCTAAAACCATTTCATCCTCATATAAAGAAAGAAATTCAAGAGTTTGTTTTTTGTTGCAATATTTTCCATATT
>JAHDHF010000203.1 GCA_020631455.1 Saprospiraceae bacterium | reverse complement strand
AACATCCAGATCGCTGGGCGGCGGCAAAGTTGATAAGCCCCGGATATCACCAGGCCCATGCTGTAAGATTGTATATTTGGGTCTATCTTTGCCCCGGGAAGCTATTTGTAGGGCCGCCTGTTGCTTAGCGCGTTCAAAAACCGGTTTGGTCATTTTGGGAATGGCTTCGAGTTTACTCTCTGCCAAAGCCCGCATCGTTGAGATACCAGCGCTTTCAAGTGTCTTGATCTGTGAGCGAGCAAGATTGGCCACTTGAGACAGATGGTCAATTTCGGCAAGCTGCCGGGCCGCGAGATCTGACCAGCGACCGTGAGACTTGCTATTAACTGGGTTCGGCAAACCGTCCAAAGGGCTGGCATGAAAATCTAAGAAAGAGGCTTTCAGTTTTTTATAATAAGCAAAATAGTTTTCGACGGTGAGCCGTTTTTCAGTGTCGTCGCCAAGTATTATGACCATCTCCTGAGGTCGTACACCTTGAACGGCCTCAAGCATTTCGATGTAGCAACAAAGCTGAATGGCAAAATATGGCTTCAAGGATTTAGAGAGCTTAGTATCCCAAACTTCATAATGGTAATCACCAAAGTTTGAGATGCCCGGCACCTTAACAAGATAATCCGTGAAGCCACCAAACTGACCAAAAGACAAATAACCCTGCGTAATCACCTCTTGACCTGATTTCATGGCATCCAGTGTTGCTTTCTGGGTCAATTCTGGCGTGGCACGCTTTGTCTCTAAAACGTCTTTACCCAGGGACTTCAGACGGTCCGTAAAGGCATCTTCATGCTCATACCCTTTGGCCTGCAGGCTTGACAGGACGACGTCTTCTTCATCCATCAATTCAGAAATTGATGGATCATCGAGCTTCAAGCGTTCCATCGCTGAAGCATATTCCGACTCCATAAAGGTAATTAGGTCGGATGGCGAAAACACCAAATTGTTATTAGTTTTATACATTTCCGTTCAAGGCAGCAAGCAAACACATGGGTCTCAAATTTGATCCAATAGCGTATCGTAGCTACTCGCAACGACATAATTTGCGCCAGAGTCGAGCGCTTCAAAATGCTTACGACCACAGGCGATTTTGTCTTTTTCTTTGGCTTTCAGAAGGTCTTCAATGACAGTACCTTTGCCCGTATTTTTTGTCTCGACGACAAAATATAGGCGTTCGGTCCCGTCCATCTCCATCAGGACAGCCCAGTCTGGATTATATGATCCAAGCGGCGTATCAATTTTGAACCACGACGGAAGCTTGGCATAGACCTTCACTTCGTCGTTAATCTCAAAAGATTGCGCCAATTCAGACTCTGTGTCTGAGTCATAGACGACGTGGTCATAAATCGAGCGTTTAGCCTCAATCATATTTTTGTTGAGATAGCCAATTAGCTCCTCATTTTCGAAAAGCTCTTGGGCGTAAAAATACTCATCCCCGATCTTTTGATATTTAATGCCATCAACAACGAAACGAGCCATTTCGCGTTTTATAATACCCTTCACTTCATCAATAAATTTTTGAGGATTATTCTTAAAGTGCTCCAACCTCTCACTCTTGAGCAGAATTTCGAGTATTGAGCGGCGCTTTAAGTTTGTCTCATTTTGCAGATAACTTAAAATGTCGGGAAGCTTATAGTCTCGAGCATCATAAAGGTGCGTGCTTTCCCGTACTTCGGACACATCAACACCACTGCGCGATATTTCGGCGGTCGCTTTCTCATAAGTGAATTTGGTTTTGCCAACGACGAGCGTGTTTTTGATTTTCTCGGCGCAAGCATCGATCAGTTTTTGCGGATCGAAGTCCACATTATAAGTCGTTTTATATTTGACCTTTTCCCAAAGCGCCTTGAACTCGGCGCTTTCGAATACGGCTTTGTTGAGCTGAACCGTGCGCTTATCGTCATTGTTTTTAATATTGAGGCCACCCGCGATTTTCTTCAATGAGCCTAAGATTTGATCTGCAATGTCAGCGCAATCGTCGGGCAATACAACGTCATCATTTTTCAATGCGACGCGCAGCGTATCGGTGACCTTGTCACGACTATCAATATAGTCCTGCTCCAATAGGTGCTTGTGGATGGCTTCGGATTTTTCCGCGCCAAGAAACATATTATTACCGTCCTCGTCCTGAATGACGATATTGGCAAAGAGGTGGTCGGTGACAACGCCAAAGCGAATGCCTTCTTCTTTCTCAATCTCTTTCTGCAAGCCCTCCACAAAATCCTCGTAAGACTCATTGGCCATGACGGTCAGTGTGTTGACTTCAAAGCCGTGAACACGTTCACCGTCCTGATTGACAGCAATACGAAGGCCGCGACCGATTTCCTGCCGTTTCTTGATGGTGGATTTGGTCTCATTGAGTGTGCAAATCTGAAAGACATTCGGATTGTCCCAGCCTTCCTTGAGGGCTGAATGCGAGAAGATAAATTTCAGCTTTGAATCAAAACTCAGAAGCTCCTCTTTCTTCTTCATGATGAGGGCATAGGTATCTTCGTCGGCCTTAGTTGTCCCACTCGTGTCTTTAAATTTCTTATTCTTATCCTCAGAGAAATAACCGTTGTGAACGATTTCGGGAAGGCTATCGACATCCATATCGGAAAACAGGCTATTATATTTCGGCTTCTTGATGGCCTTGGCATATTCCTCTTCAAACATTTTGGCATATTTGCCTTTGCCGTCCGGCGCGTCATAGTCGCGATAGTTTGAGACTTGGTCGATAAAGAACAGGCTCAAGACCTTAATCCCCATCGGAGTGAGGCGCAGTTCTTTGTCTAAATGCTCTTCAATCGTCTTGCGGATTTGCAGCCGCTTAAATTCGTCTTCGTTGACTTCTCCGATAGAATGATGAAGGCGGATAACGTCCTCTTTGCTGGTGAAGTCGATATATTCATTGTCGTCTTCGCAATAGATATCATTGATAATATAGCCGTCATAGATACTGCGCTTAGTCAGCTCCATCAGGTCTTGACCTGAATTCACCCAGACCGCTTTCTTTTTGACATTGCCGGCCTGCTGCACGTCCACTTCGATACGGGCGCGGTGGCCGTTTTTATTATCAACGGCCAAGAGCT
>JAHDHF010000041.1 GCA_020631455.1 Saprospiraceae bacterium | reverse complement strand
CAAAAGAGTCAAGTCATCACATACACTGCTGTCTGAAGTTTTCAACTTCAGACGACTATCATTCAACTTTACTTAATGCCTAGCAATATGCATCCGAAGCTACAAGCTTCGGATAGCGGGGGGGGGGATGCAATTATTGCTTCAGGTTCTGTAGACTTATTTCTAGCTGGCACAAACCGAAGTAGAGATACTGGCAGCCAAATCGGTGTTCATGCTTGGTCAGATGGAAATGGTACTGAAGCGACAGAGTATCCAGTAGGACATATTGAGCATCAAGGTGCGATTGATTATTATATAGATATGGGATTTTCGCAAGCAGATGCTGAAGCGTTTTATTACTTTACAATACAAGCTGCTCCTGCATCTAGTATTCATTGGATGACAGATGCCGAAATAGATCAGTACAAGCTATTGAGATAAATAATGCAGTATACATCGGCTGAGGGATAGTAGGCAGCGCCCGTAGGGCGGATGCGCAGCAGCCGAGCGAACAGCGAGCTGCCGTATAGCCCGACCGCAGCTTTGCTGCGGGCAGCCCCTCATTATTCTTGACAAAGAGAATCGTACTTTTGCGGCATGATGAAACGAGAGGATTGCATCTATGTGGCTGGACATCGAGGAATGGTCGGTTCTGCAATTGTGCGAAAACTGCAGGCTGAAGGATTTTCGAATATCGTCAAGCGAACGTCAAGTGAACTCGACTTGCGAGATCAAGCTGCTGTCAATGCGTTTTTTGAGGAGCAATCGATTGATTATGTATTTTTGGCTGCAGCCAAAGTCGGCGGAATTTTAGCGAATAATACATACAGAGCAGAATTTTTGTACGACAATTTGATGATTGCGGCTAACGTGATTCATGCAGCGCACACTGCGAAGGTCAAGAAGCTATTATTTCTTGGATCGTCGTGTATTTATCCGAAACTCGCTGAGCAGCCGCTTCATGAATCGAGTTTATTGACAGGCTCGCTTGAGCCTACAAATGAGCCGTATGCAATTGCTAAAATTGCTGGAATTAAATTATGTGAAACATATCGTCAGCAATATGGCAGCAATTTCATTTCTGCAATGCCGACAAATCTCTACGGACCGAATGATAATTACGATTTAAAAACGTCACATGTTTTGCCTGCTTTAATTCGTAAATTTCACGAAGCGAAAATCAATAATAGCCCGAGCGTCACACTTTGGGGAACGGGCAAACCAATGCGTGAATTTTTGCATGTCGATGATATGGCGGATGCTTGTTATTTTTTAATGAACAATTATAATGGCTTGGAGCATGTCAATGTCGGAACTGGAGTAGATATTACCATTCGCGGCCTAGCAGATATTATTGCTGAAGTTGTCGAATATTCAGGAACGATCGAACATGATTTAAGTAAGCCTGATGGCACACCGCGAAAGCTGATGGATGTCTCTAATTTGGCTTCCTTAGGTTGGTCTTCTTCTATTGAATTACGAGATGGTATAACTCAAGTTTATGCTGATATAAAAGATTCATTTTAATAATGGCGAGAAAGAAAAAAGTAATAGAAAACGTCGCATTCACTGGAATCGCGCACAAAGGACAAACACTAGGTCGTTCGCCAGCTGGTGAAGTCATTTTTGCAGAAGGTGTTGTGCCAGGTGACGTAGCTGATATTCTCATTTTACGCAAGCGAAAAGGCGTCAAAATGGGTGTCGTCAAGGAAATGAAATCGCTTTCGGAACATCGTGTCGCTCCTCAGTGTGCACACTTTGGAGTATGTGGTGGTTGCAAATGGCAGCATTTCGATTACGCAGAACAAGTTCGTCAGAAAGAATTGGAAGTCAAAAATGCAATAACTCGACTTGGTGGATTTTCGGAGGATGTGATGAAGCCAATTGTGGCAGCTGATCCTATTTATCAATACAGAAATAAACTTGAATATACATTTAGTAATAAACGCTGGATCACAGAAGAAGAAGTCAGAAGTGGCGAAGAAATCCAACAACGTAATGCTGTTGGTTTTCATCGACCTGGAGCATTTGATAAAGTCGTCGAAGTCGATCAATGCCATTTACAAGGTGAGCCGACGAATGAAATACGAAATGGGCTTCACAATTTTGCTCAAGAAAAAGGTTACTCGTATTTCGATATTCGAGAGCAGCATGGATTACTCCGAAATTTAGTAATAAGAACCTCGTCAACTGGCGAGGTGATGGTCATTGTCGTTTTTTTTGAAGATGACCAAGAAGCACGTGATGGCATTCTTGATTATTTACAAACGCATTTTGCAATAACGAGTTTGTATTACATCATTAATCAAAAGAAAAATGATAGCCTCTTTGATCAAACGCCAATCCTAGCAGCTGGTAAAGCTTTTCTAATTGAAAAATTGCATCACGTTCAGTTTGAAATTGGGCCAAAGTCGTTTTTCCAAACAAATACAAGCCAAGCAGAACGCCTTTATGCGCTCACTAAAGAAGCAGCACAATTAACGGGTACTGAATCTGTTTATGATTTGTACACAGGCTTAGGTTCGATCGCTTGTTATGTAGCTGATCAGGCTAGTCAGGTCGTCGGAATAGAAGAAGTTGCTGCAGCAATTGATGATGCTCATCGTAACATGAAATTAAATGGATACGATCATTTATCATTTTATGCTGGTGATGTCAAAGAGCTGCTCACTGAATCTCTTATTCAAAAACATGGCGTTCCTGATGTCGTCATCACAGATCCACCTCGCGCAGGTATGCACGCCGATGTCGTCAATGCGCTTTTAAAATTATCTGCAAGGCGTATTGTCTATGTGAGTTGCAATCCTGCAACTCAAGCTCGCGATTTAAAGATTTTATCAGAAAAATATACTCTCGAATCTGTGCAGCCTGTTGATATGTTTCCGCATACAAGTCATATTGAGTCGATAGCCTGCCTCACTCTCAAATAATTAATATGGACAACAACATTAAAGAAAAAATGACTTCAAATCTTGTGCAAATACAAGATGACTTGAGAGTGTTCGAAACGATGTTTAATACTGCAATCGATGCCGTCCATATACAAGATGTTTCGCATTATCCGATCTTAATAGCTCATCAAGAAGACACTATTGCTCTAGGTCTTCCGATTATCAAACGATCAGATGCTGCGAGTCATTATGATTATGCTCTAAGCACACTTGAAGAACTTGTTGGCAAAAATGTAGTCGCCCAAGAAAAAGTAAATGACTTTATAGAAAAATATAAAGCATCAGGTGATTCCTATTGTATCCTTGTTATGATTGATGAAATAGCAACATTTGCCTTTCAAGCTCGAAAATTGTAGTACTATTAACTAAATAGTTGATTTATGCCTTATTCTACATCAAGTCAAAAACATAAAATCCTCGTTATTGAGGATAATAAGGCTGATGCTGTACTTATTGAGTATCACTTGTCAAATAGTGGTGTCGGCCAATGTGACTTCACATTCGCGGAAACGCTTGAACAAGCAACTGATATTCTTCTCATATCACAGGAATATGCAATTATTTTCCTAGACATTAACTTACCTGATTCAAATGGAATGGAGACACTACTCTCGGTCCTACGATTCGCACCTGACTCAAATGTTGTTGTCCTTACAGGCCATGCTGATCGTGACTTCGGATTGGCAACAGTTGCAAATGGAGCTCAAGATTACATTGTAAAAGAAGACCTTGATGGAGTTCGATTAGGAAGAGCTTTGCTTTTTTCAATTGAACGGAATCGAATCTTGTCTCGCTTAGAAGAATCGCAGCGCATTGCTCAGCTAGGACATTGGGAGTTTAATTTAAAAACGCACACTTACACGGCAAGCAAAGAAGCAAAGCGTATTTTTGGCCTATCTGAATCTGATAATATTTTTAAATTTAGAATAAGAAAACATATAAATGACAAAGATTCTCATCTTGACATAAACGTTATTATTAATCAACTAAATAAAACAGGGCGATATACTCAAACAATAGAAATAAATAATGATACTATTGGAAAGAGATATCTTGAAATGTCTTGTAGACCTTTTTTTGACGAAGAAAATACAATGGTATCAATTCGCGGAATTATACAAGATATCACAAGACTCAAATCACTAGAAAAAGAAAATCAAGAGCGACAAAAAAGAATTGAAAATATATTCAAACATTCGACAGACGGCCTTTACACATCAACTCTTGATGGTCAATTTCTCGAGTTCAATAATGCCATTTGTAGAATTACAGGTTATTCTACAGAAGAACTAAAACAACTCAATATTAAAAGTCTTTATCCCAAAAATGTCAATAGAAATGAAATCTTAAATAAGCTTACGGATGGGTCAAGTCTTTCTGACTTCCCAATAGATTGCGTAACAAAATCTGGAGATATTAGAAATTGCCTTTTATCAACAACTAAAATAATAACAAAAGAATTTTCAGGATTCCAGGGTGTAATAAGAGATATTACAGATAAAAAGAAAGCAGAAGAAGAAAAACAAAAAAGAGAAGTAGCCGAGAAAGCTGCTCAAATGAAAGAACGGTTTTTAGCGAGCGTAACACATGAGATGCGCACACCCATGAATGCAGTTCTTGGAATGAGTCATTTACTGCTACAAACAAGTTTAAACAATGAACAAACCGAATTTGTTTCAAGTATAAAACATGCTTCAGAAAACTTATTAAGTATAATCAATGACATTTTAGAAATTAGTCAATTACAACATGGAAGCATTTCACTTCACAAAAGCGACTTTTCACCGGCTCTAATATTCAATACGGTTAAGAAAGCGTTTGACTTCAAAGCACAAGAAAAAAATATTGAATTCAAATTAAATATTGATGACAGTATGCCAGATTCTTTATTCGGAGATAAAGGTAGACTTACTCAAATATTAAACAACTTACTTGGAAATGCGTTCAAGTTCACTGAAAAAGGGGCAATTACAGTGAACGTTCAAACAAAACGAGGCGAAAATTCTAAAGTAGCACTACTTTGTAAAGTACAAGATACTGGATTAGGTATTCCCGAGGACAAACTAAATGCTATTTTTGAAACGTTCACTCAGGTTGATAGAAGCGATTCAAACAAAATATATGAAGGAACAGGTCTAGGTCTAGCAATTACAAAGCAACTCATAGAAAAACAAAACGGTACAATACAAGTTTCAAGTAAAGTTAATATAGGAAGTGAGTTTACTTTTGAAATACCATTCGAATTGCCAAAAACCACATCAAAAAAGGCAATCAAAGTTCATGAAATCCCTGAAATCAACAACACAATACTATTAGCTGAAGACAATAAAATGAATCAAATTGTCGCAAAAAAAATACTTGAAAATCAATGGCCTAAATCTAAAGTACTCGTCGCGCAAAATGGACAAGAAGCAATCGATCTAGAACACAAACATAAACCAGATCTTATCTTGATGGATATACAAATGCCGGTTATGGATGGAAATGAAGCAACTTCGATTATCAAAAAAAATAATCCCGAATTACCAATTATCGCTTTAACAGCACATGCTTACATGGCCGAAAGTAATCAATATCTTAACTATGGATATGATGATATTTTGCTAAAACCAATAAATCCTGAAAATTTATTTAGTATCATTACAAAACATATCACCCAATCATCATAAAAGATGACTACCAACAAATATATCGACCTAAGCTATTTACTTGAAATGTCAGGAGGTGATTCGGACATGACAAAAACTCTTCTTCAGCTTCTCATCGATGAAGCAGCATCAGAAGTCAACCTTTTGCAAAAGCAAATTGAAAAAGGAGAATATCATCAAGCACAGAGATTAAGTCACAAACTAAAAACCACCTTTCCTTTTGTAGGTAATCAACAACTCATAAATGACAATACATCACTAGAACTTCTGCTTAAAGATCCAAGTGATATACCTAGAATACAAACGCTCTCACAAGCAGTTCATTCAATTTGGAACTCATGCCTCCCTGAAATTCAGAATGAACTAAAGAGTTATACATTAGATAAACTTTCTTAAGCAAAATCTAGGGTACATTTGTGACAGTCAATGAATTGATAACCACAATGACGATACTCATTTGCGAAGACGAAGAAGTAATGCTCACTGCACTCGATTTTAGATTGCGGCGACATGGCTTTACTATCGTTAGAGCACTTGATGGCCTTCAAGCAACTCAAGCCCTCAACGAACATCCGATCGACCTAGTCATCACAGATGTTGACATGCCGCACAAAACAGGGCTCCAACTCCTTGAAGAAATTCGACAAGAAAAACCTAAGCTACCTGTCATCATCATCAGTGGTGTCGAAAAAGATGAAATCATCCTCGAGGCATTTCGACTCGGAGCCAACGATTTTATCTCAAAGCCATTCCGACCAGTCGAACTTGTCGTGCGCGTACGCCGTATTATGCAGCAACTCGGCATCGAAGAGTAACCAATTCTCTTCATTGATTTCAATTATTATAAGCTGCCCTCGCTACGCGAGGTCGGGCTGTCCGCAGTACGGTAGCCTAGCCGCCTCGCCTAGCTCGGCGTCCGCTTCACTTCGTTCGCGCTGCTCCCATCCCTCAGCCGATACAGATTCTTGGACAAGCGATGGGAAGGGGCGCGTAGCGCTCACAAACGCTAGTGAGTGATGAGCGAATAGCGAAACCCTGAAACAGCGCGGTGCTGCCAAATAAAATGAAGGCAGCATGGCCCATAAAAACATTCAACAATCTCAAACGAAACACTTGCTTTTTATGTTATTAAAGTGTAATTTGTTTCTATTCAATCACCCTTAATCTCTGACATATGGACAAGTTCATTTTAATTGAAGAATTGATGACCAAAAACCCTATCACAGTCAGTCCAAATGACTCTCTTTGGGATGTACATCAAATTTTTATGAATCGTCGCTTTCATCATGTGCCAGTCGCAATGAATGGCAAGCTGCTTGGCATGATCAGTCGTACTGATTTGTTGAAGAATTCCCCTAGTTCAAGAGCAAATGCCGCTGATGTTGAGTCTTTTTTGAAAGGTATACGTACAGAAGAAGTGATGACTGAACATGTAGCAACACTCAAAAAGACTGACCATCTTCAAGCTGCTATTGAAGTATTGCATGAGAATCTCTTTCATGCTGTTATGATCGTCGATGATGAATATCAAGTACAAGGCATTTTAACGACGTATGATGTAATCAACCATACGTTTCCTACAAAAGTCTAGTAGCTTTTAAGCTGAATATCGGCTGTACAATGACTCTATCGAACGGGCAAGGTTACGATCCTTGTCCGTGACGATATTGCCAGCATCATGTGTCGTCAATTTGATCTTGACTGTGTTGTAGACATTGCTCCACTCAGGATGGTGGTTCGCTTTTTCAGCCAATATGGCAACCGATGTCATAAATCCCCATGCTTCAGCAAAGTCAGCAAATTGCAACTCAGCATAAAGTGCGTTCTCTCGTTCTACAAACATGATTCTTTACTTAAAGCTCCAATCGTATTGATCAAGGTTGCTGATTGAGACTTTCAACAGATCAATAGATCCTCTGATGTCGCTCATATCAGCCATTTCGATCACTTGATGTATGTGACGCGTCGGGATGCTCACCGCTCCAGCGATCGCACCATTCGTACCATAACGCTGAATACCAGCTGTATCTGTCCCCCCTGCTGGCAAAACTTCAGTTTGCCATTTGATACCAGCAGCTGTCGCTTGCTCACGCATATACTTCACCATTCGATAATCGCAGATCGTACTGCTGTCCATGACTTTGATCGCTGTACCGTCTCCGAGACTTGTCACTTTCTCTTGCGGTTGCGCGCCTGGTGTATCAAAGGCAATCGTTGTATCAATACCAAATCCAAAGTCAGGATTAATGTGACGAGCGGCAGCTATCGCGCCGCGAAGACCGATCTCTTCTTGTACCGTAAACACTCCATAAAAATCAAATGGAATCTCGCCGCTTTTCATCTCTTTGAGCGCTTCAAGCAAAATATACACTGAAACGCGATTGTCGATTGATTTGCAATTGACGCAATTGCCCATGATGATCAAGCCGCGATCTCGTGTGATCGGATCACCGACTTGTACAAGTGCTTCGACTTGCTCTTTCTTCATTCCTGTGTCGATGAAGTAATCTTTGATTGCCATTTTTTTGCCGCGCTCTTCAGGCGTCATCAAATGGATTGGCTTGCTTCCCATCACTCCCATGACGTCTTTTTTGCCGTGTACGATGACGCGCTGGCTCGTCAGCGTCTTAGGGTCAAATCCGCCAAGCGTATGAAAGCGGATAAAGCCCTCGTCATCAATGTGCGTCACGATAAATCCGATCTCATCCATGTGAGCGGCAGCCATCACTCGTTTGTCACTTGACTTGCCCTTGAGCTTTGCGATGACATTGCCCATCGCATCAGTGTATACTTCATCGACATGCGGCGTCACTTGCTCGATTACATAAGCACGGATACGTTGTTCGAATCCTGGCGCACCAGGCAATTCACAAATTTTAGATAGGAGATCTACATTAATCGGAGCAGTCATATAGAGAGTATTAGTGTTGGGCTGCTAATGTACGACCTTGCTCGAAGCAAACAAGTCATTTATTTGTCTCTTGATGGATGATGGGCCATCCACGCCTTCACTCCATTACGGCGCGGTCGCTATGCTTCACGGCTCGCTGCTCGCTCGGCCGCTCGTTTTACTTCGCGTCTGGCTTTCGCCACCGTTTCGCAGCGCTTGTCCAAACATTAAAATATGGCAGAGGGATAGTAGGCAGTGCGAAGCAGATCTCGATAGCGAAGCGTATCGAGAGCCGAGCGAATAGCGAGCTGCCGAATAGCCCGACCTGAAGCGTAGCGAAAGGGCTGCCCCACTCTCTGATAATCACTAAAAGAAATCTGTCTTGAGTTCTGTCTCGAAAATGGTAGCTTTGGATCACAATTGTTGTGTCTAAAGACTCAGATATTATGGGACAATATTTTATCCAACGCATCTTACCTCATCTCGCTGGTATTGGGATTTTGCTTGTACTGATTGCTGCATTTTATGCGCCTGCTTTTCAAGGGAAAGTCCTTCAGCAGTCTGATAATGTGCAGGCATACGGCATGCAAAACGAGATAAGAGATTTCAAGGAGAAAACAGGTCGCCACGTTCACTGGACGAATGCTGCGTTTGCTGGGATGCCTGTGTATCAAATTTTGCCAGAAAACTCAAAAACAGTTTGGTATCGCTTTGTCTATAAGGTATGGCTGCTCGGTGGCGATGTAACCACTGCTTACGGATCTGCCTTTGCGCTTGCAATAGGTATGTACTTGCTGTTGGCTTTGCTTGGAGTCGATTGGCGGATTGCGACAGTTGGCGCTTTTGCATTTAGTTTTTCGACTGGAAATATTCATCTGATAGAAGCTGGTCACTCGACCAAACTCTTTACCCTGAGTTTTGTTCCGACAGCTTTAGCTGGATTCCTACTGATGTTTAGAGGAAAATATCTGGCTGGGTTTGCGGTAGCAGCTGCATTTATGGGTTTCCAGATTCATGCGTCCCACTATCAGATCACGTATTACTTTGGATTTATCCTAATGTTTTTGTTTGGGGCATTTGCTATCCATTGGTTTAAAAATGGAAAGGCAAAGCACGCTGCAATAGTTGCTGGTTTGTCTATTGCAGCGGTTGGACTTGGGGTATTGCCGAGTTTATCACGCATGTATACGACGTATACATACTCGCCTGAGACGATCCGCGGCCAATCAACTCTACAATCAAAAAATCAGCAAGATGGTCTTGACAAAGATTACATCTTTGACTGGAGCTATGGCATTCCAGAGACAATGACTTTGCTTGTACCTAATTTTTATGGTGGTACTAGTATGGAGTCATTTCTGAGTGATCAAAGTAGCAGCACACTAGCTGCTTATCGTCGAGTCGCGCCATCACTCAAACCAGAACAACAGCAAGCACTTCAACGAAGTGCATCACACTATTGGGGTAATCAGCCATTCACGAGTGGTCCAGTTTATATCGGCGCTGTCATTATGCTCGCCTTTTTTATGGGCTGCTGGCTGGTAAAAGGACCTATTAAATGGGGATTAATTGCTAGTACAGTTTTGCTTCTCATGTTTTCGTGGGGAAGTAATTTGAGTTTTTTCAATTACTTGATGGTTGATTACTTCCCGATGTTCAACAAATTTAGAGCAGTAACAATGGCCTTGAGTCTTGCTCAAATGACAATTATTTTATTGGCAGTGCTTGGATTGCAAGAATTCTTTTTCAATTCAAAAACGACTGAGGATGATAAAAAAATGTCGATTCTAGTTGGATTGGGAGCTGCTGCTGGATTATGCATTCTTGGTTTACTCGCGAGCTTCATGATGAAGTTTGGTACAGATGCTACAATGCCAGTAGAATTTGCTTCAGCTTTAAAATCAGAGCGTGCTGGACTTTTAAGAGCTGATGTTTTACGTTCACTTGTATTTATTCTATTAAGTGGAGGTGCTTTGTTTGCTGCTTGGAAATACAAGTTATCTGCCTGGGTTTCGATTCCTTTATTTGCGTTACTTGTTATAGGCGATTTATGGATGGTTGATAGTCGTTTCTTAAATAGTGATCGATATATCGCAGCTAGTCAAAAACAAACACTTGTACAACCGACAGATGCAGACAAACGCATTTTAGCAGATACAGATCCGCATTTTAGAGTATTGGATTTAACAAACCGTATGAATCCAAACTCACCAAGTGGAAATCCATTTTCAAATGCTTTGACGAGTTATTTTCATAAAAGTATAGGCGGCTATCATGCTGCTAAATTGATGCGCTATCAAGAATTGGTAGATGCATACATGGTCACTGAAGGACGATTTACATTATTTGAAAATCAGAATGTCCTTGACATGTTGAATACAAAATACTTTATTCAAAATCAAGGTCAAGGCCCTGTTCCTATAGTTCGTAATTCAGCAAATGGAAATGCGTGGTTTGTCAATCAGATAAAAACTGCTGCTACAGCTGATGAAGAATTGGCATTATTAAAAGGATTAAATACAAAACAAGCTGCCGTCATTCATTCTGAATTTTCAGAGTATTTAAGTGGATTTACTCCAAGCACTGACCCAAGTGCTTCTATTCGATTGACTGGATACGAACCAGATAAACTGACATACACGACAAATTCAAGTAGAGAACAGCTTGCAGTATTTTCTGAAGTGTATTACACACCTTCGCGTGGCTGGACTGTAACAATAGATGGTCAAGAAATTGATGGCGGATTTATTCGTGCGAATCATGTTTTGAGAGCATTGCGTGTCCCTGCTGGTCAGCATACAATTGTTTTTGAGTTTAAACCATCGTTCTTTGATACATCGCAAATGCTTGAATTAATTGGTTCGCTTTTAATCCTTTTGATTTTACTTACAGCGATTGGATTGAGTTTGAAAAAACGATTTGACAATCCAAATAATTACATTGAACAAAAAGCTGCTCCAGTCAAAAAACAGGCAACAAAATCGACCCGACCTTCTTCCAATAAGAAAAAGAAGAAATAATCGATCATGAAGATTACTCAAACATCTTTAGATGGATTATTTGTTCTTGAGCCGAATGTTTTTGAAGATCATCGTGGATATTTTGTTGAGACATTTAATGCTCGACTGCATGGAGGTCAAGGATTAAATTATAACTGGGTACAAGATAATGAATCAAGTAGCCAAAAAGGAGTCTTGAGAGGATTGCATTATCAAGTTGCCCCTTATGGGCAAGCGAAACTTGTGCGTGTGATCCAAGGAGCAGTATTTGATGTCGCAGTCGACATTCGTCCTCAATCAAAAACCTATGGAAAATGGTTTGGACTTGAATTAAATGAATCAAATAGAAAACAATTGCTTATTCCTCGCGGGTTTGCACATGGTTTTCAAGTATTAAGTGAGCGAGCCATTTTTGCTTACAAATGCGATGGATTTTATAATAAAGGTCAAGAAGGCAGCATTCATCCATTTGATGAAACGCTTAATATAAATTGGCCACTCGATCAGTCTGCTTCAACTCTGAGTGAAAAAGATACTGCTGCTCCAAGCTTTGGTTCTCACCATCCTTTTTAATTATGAATAATATTTTAGTTACTGGAGCAAATGGACAAGTTGGTTCAGCTATTCAAGATTTAACGAGTGAGTTTCCTGGATTGCAATTTCACTTCTTCAATCGACAAGAACTTGATATCACAAATCAAGATCAAGTCAATGCAATTTTTAATACAATAAAGCCAAATTTTTGTATTAATACAGCTGCGTACACTGCAGTCGATAAAGCTGAAAGTGATGAAGAACATGCCCATCAAATAAATGTACTTGGATCAAAGTTCCTAGCAAAAGCTTGTGAGAATATTCAAGCAAAACTTATTCACATCAGTAGTGATTATGTTTACCATAATTCTGTAAACCGACCATTGCTCGAAACTGATCCAACACAGCCAAAAAGTATTTATGCTCAAACAAAATTAGATGGTGAAAAACAGGTCTTAAAATTTCAAGATAATATTGTCATTCGGACATCATGGGTGTATGGACTTAATGGTCATAACTTTATTAAGACTGTAATTCGATTGGCTGCTGAGCGCGATCGATTAACAATCGTAGATGACCAAATTGGCGTCCCGACAAATGCAGCTGATCTCGCAGCAGCAATTTGTTCTATTATTCAATTTAATTCACCTTCTGGCGGAATTTATAACTATTCGCCTTCTGGAGTGAGTAGTTGGTATGATATCGCACAGCATATCGTCCAATCACAAAGATTAGACGCTTCAGTAGTTGCTATTCCGACACGAGACTTCCCTACCCCAGCTGCTCGGCCGCATTACAGTGTTTTGAATACCAAAAAAATCAGAAAAACATTTAACTTAACAGTTCCATATTGGAAGGATTCACTCGACAATTTTCTAGAGCAACTTATTCAAAAATAACCCATGAATAATTTTTATCAACTCATATCAAAAGCAAGTATTCTTACTTGCTTTTTCTGTTTGTGCTTATCAAACAGTTACGCTCAGCAAGGGCCGCTTAATCCTGATCGCAATCAGCCTGTCCCATCTTTTGCGCCGTTTTATCATGGCGTTGCAAGTGGTGATCCACTAGCCAATTCAGTCATCATCTGGACTCGCTTGACGACAGATTCATTAACTGCTGATGTAGATTTTACCGTCGCCCTCGATACTGGTATGACATCAGTCGTCGCGAGCGGCACATTTATGACCGACGCATCTATTGATTATACAGTCAAAATAGACGTCACTGGCTTAATACCTGAGACGTATTATTACTACGAATTTGAATACGAAAATCGTAGAAGTATTCGCGGGCGCACGAAAACTCTTCCGGTCGGTGACGTAGACAGCTTACGTTTTGCGATTGTGTCGTGTAGCAGCTACGGACACGGATATTTCAATGCCTATCGACGTATTGCTGAGCGCAATGATATCGAAGCACTCATTCATCTCGGAGATTATATCTACGAATACGAAAACCTCGGTTTCGGTACGACACGCAATGTCGAGCCAATCAACGAAATCTTGACCATCGACGATTACCGGATGCGTCATTCGCATTATAAACTTGATTCGGATCTGATCGCCGTACATCAGCAATATCCTGTTATAAGTGTTTGGGATGACCACGAAACTGCAAACGACGCTTGGAATGGTGGCGCCCAAAATCACGATGCTAGTGAAGGATCTTGGGCCGATCGCAAAGCAGCGGGCATCCAAGCATATCATGAGTGGATGCCGTTACGAACACCTGACGTTTCAAACGAGGAACGCATCTATCGTCGCTTCCAATATGGTGATTTACTTGATCTTAACATGCTAGACACACGCTTGATCGGCCGAAGTGAGCAAGGCACAGATAATGGTTTACTAGGTACAACGCAGTATAATTGGCTGATAAATAATCTGACAACTACTTCCGCTCAGTGGAAACTCCTCGGGCAGCAAGTCATGATGGCGCCTCTTGAAATATTCGGCATTGCTTTTAGCCAAGATCAATGGGATGGATATCCTACAGAACGCAATAATCTTTACAATGATATTCTAACGAATAATGTAGAAGGCTTAGTAGTTCTAACTGGCGATATTCACACAGCTTGGGGACAAGATCTCCCGCGTTCAACCTACGACCCAAATACAGGAGCCAATAGTGTAGGTGTAGAATTTGTTACTGCAAGTGTCACATCTCCAGGGCTGCCGATTCCGATTGGGCAATTTTTGATTCAATCTCAAAATCCACATAATAAATATGTAGACTTGGACGATCATGGGTATATGATTTTAGATGTCAATAAACAACGAGCACATTGTGACTGGTACTTTGTTGATGATATCAATAATCCATCTAACAATGAATCATGGGCACAAGCATGGTGTAACAATACTGGTACACGTCACCTCGTACAATGTAATTCAGCATCAGTAGCGAATCCCAAATATGACGTTACTCCAGCACCTGATGCACCACGTCCAGTCGTAGTGAGTACAACGCAAGTTGATCCAAATGCGCCAGTCATGCTCGGCACATATCCTAATCCTTTCACCGAGGAATTTCAGCTGCAAGTCTATATGAATACAACAGCATCAACGACAATCTCGATCTTCGATCAAAACGGAAAGCAGATCACACAATTTGTGCGAGATGATCTTCATCGCGGCGTCAATGTCATCCCAGTACAAGCAGCCAGTCTTGCTCCAGGCATCTATCATATCGTTATACAGCAAGGCAATTCATTACAGTCAAAGCCCATAATCAAGAAGTAAAACAAATTCTAGCTTACAACTTTAGAATGTATTTATGGAAGAACAAAATGGATTAATTACAGTCTTTTGTAAGAATCAAGATCTTGCTGTTTCACTTTCAAAAGAGCTTGCCATGGTGATCCGCAAGCAACAAATTCGGCCTGCACATACACAGGCGCGACTCGTTGAGTTATTGAAGTCTAGTGGTAGAGCACTAGTTGTTTACGTGACTGATTCTCTTGATGATCGAGAACGCATGTTTGTGCAGCGTATCATTAATCGACGCTCAGAAACAAAACTTGTTTTGATTGCAGAAGAATCGGAAGCGCTCGCTGCTTGGAATATTCAAGCTTCAGGATTTTTGCCACTACCCGTAGGACAAAGACGTTTTACATCTCTCTGTAGTCGGCTGGCGATTGAGCTCCATCTCAAAACGCCACCACACTTAACTGTCAAAAGTACGCGACGGCTTGATGTCATTAATCCGCGTGATATGCTTTACTGCAAAGCTGAAGGCAACTTCACACATATGTGGCTGCGCAATGAAGCGAAGCCTCTCCTGCTCAGCTGTCAAATTAATGTCGTTGACAAGCGACTTGAGCATTTGCCAGCGTTTGAGCGTATTGGTCGATCATATATTATCAACCTCAATGCTGTCAGTGGAATCAAAGGAAAAGATGTGACATTTTTTGGCAGCAAAGAACGACTTGCTCTGAGCAAAGTCTATTATCAACGAATCAAAGCAGCATTGCTTGCATCATTTGCTCATGGCTGATCTTTCTTTTTCTGTAGGCGCGTCATCAAGGTGTGACGTCGTCAGGCGCGGTCGCAGCATTGCGGAAGAACATCTTCGTGTCAGTGTTATTTCTGAAAAGCAGCTCCTTGTCGAAGATCTCGAAACCGAGCACGGCTCGTATCGCAATGGTCGTCGCTTTGCTAAAGCAACGATTGAACCGCGTGATATGCTTCGGCTCGGTAGACAAGAACTGCCTGGTCGTTTTTTGTTTGATGAAATTGCGAAACTCAAAAACGAAGGCCAAGCCGACTTCACGCAGTATTATCAATCGCTGCAACCAGCATTTGATCAATATAAAGATCAGCGCAATCAGGTCGAAACGAAGATCAAGCGCAAAGCAATGCTGCCTCGAGTTATTATTACGCTCAGCGCAATGTTAATCGGTATTACGATCGCGATCATTTCGGAAAACAATACTGCGCGTATCATCGCAATGACGGCTGGGACATCGGTTGCAGTTATCGCTGGCTTTGTATCGCCAAGTAGAAGCGACGAGAAAAAAGCAGCCTTAGACAAACTTCGATCTGAGCATCAACGAAAGCTCTCTTGCCCGAAGTGCCAGACTACACTTGTAGATCGCGAATGGAGCTATTGGTACAAGACTGGCACATGCCCAAATGCGCGTTGTACAGTCATTTTTAGAGACGTTACAAATTCGTACATCGAATAGGACGATTCATACGACAGAATCGAGCAGCTGCTTGAGGTGGCTCTATGTTCGCATTATCGATTCACAACTAAAACCTTTGAATCATGAAAAAGCAACAGAATAAAATCATCTTGAAGAACATGACTGCTGAACAACGTGCTGCAGTCAAAGTCGGTGCACTCGGTCTTGCTGGTCTTGCCGCAGGTGGAGCCGTAATGATGTTTCGCATGGATGAAGACATCACAGACACAGATGCTATCGCTGATGCATCAATGACATCTGATTCATTGACAGCTACAGCTGCTGATGTCGTCGAAGACGCTGATCCGACTAGTCTTAGTGATGCCGTCGATCAAATGACTGATGAGACAGAAACAACAACAGTAGATGTAGAGCCTGAGCTTGGAGAAGCCGTAAGTGCTGCCGCAGCAGACGTCGTCATTTATACTGATGCACCGTTTGCAAGTGTCGTCACAGACGGAATGTCGTTTGACAATGCATTTGCCGCTGCTCGCCGCGAAGTCGGTGGCGGAGGCGGTTTCTTCGAGTGGAGAGGAAACACCTACAACACCTACTACAAATCTGAGTGGGATGCTATGTCTAGCGCAGAGCGTGAAGAATACTGGGCAAGCATCGAGCAGCAATCAGATATGCAAAATCCTGATAGCTATGAGTATATCGCCGATGTACCAGTAGAAGGCATCCGCATGGATTATGACAAAGACGGTTTTGATGATCTCGTCATCATCAAGGATGAAAACAACGACGGAATCGTCGATGCAGTTATCGTGGATACTGATGATGATTTGATCGCTGATATCGTCTTGAATGACGGTAATATGGAAGTCGGTATTGACGAAGTCGTACTCAATCCAGACAACGTCACAATCGATCTCGACGGATCAGTCTCAGTACAAGATCTGCAAGATGATTATGTCGCAACAATAGACGAAGTACGCAGCGATATCGAAATTGGTAATCTACCTAGCGCGAAAATGGAAGAAATGCCAACAGCCGATGAGCCGATCGATCTAGATGATGATGCGTCAACGGATATCGACACTGGTATCGAAGAAACGATCGATCTAGACGATATGGATTTCGATAGCGAACTCGATGATCTTGGTTAATATTGTATTATCAATTCACTATGCAGGAAGTAACATTGCTTCCTGCATTTTTTTGATCTTTGTACTATGATTCTGTCTTGCCCTTCTTGCAGCCAAAAACTCCGCGTACCAGATGATGCACTCCGCATCGCAGGTCGTCCGATTGTGACTTGTGTATCATGCAACAGCGATCTCAAGATCAAGCCAAATAAAGCGAAATGCGGCAGCTGTAAGGGAACGATCAAGTTCTTCCCGTTCATGATCAATCCAATCAAACCCATTGCTTGGTGCCCGCACTGCGACACGCCCAATCGCTTTAACCTCAACAGAATCACCTAAGCATGGCTGCCAAATCACTGACATGCCCGAGATGCAAAGTGCGCTTTTCGCTTTCTGCCGAAGTCATCGACAAGTACGCAGGACAAAAAGTGCCAATCAACTGCCCAAAGCCGAGCTGCAAGCAAGTGATGGCCGTTGACTTGACGCATCTCAAAGCAGCCAAAACCGAAGAAACAATTCCCGAACCAACGTTTTTTGGCGCAATAGAAGTCGATCGCAAGCGCTACACGCTACACAAAGGCGCCAATCATATCGGTAGACAATCATCAAGCAACGATCCGCAAGCATTGATGATTACGACCGATGACAAGCGCATCAGCCGCCATCATGTGACGATACATGTAGATATCGCACCCGACGGACAACTCAAGCATCTCCTCAAGGACGCTTCAAGCGCCAACGGCACATACATCAATGATGACAAAGGCAAGCGGCAGCTCAGCCAGCATGATTTACTCTACCTTGCAGATCAAGACACATTTCTTCTTGCTGATACACAAGTGAGATTTCATAGTAATCCAGCATGAAGGTCGTCAGCTATACACATATCGGACAGCGCGACAATAACGAGGACTTTCTCCTTGCAGAGCAGCCGCTCTTTATCGTCTGTGATGGCGTCGGCGGACGAGACAAAGGCGAAGTCGCCTCTCGATTTGTAGCAGAAAACATCAAAGGACATCTTTCACTGAGTCGAAATCTACACGATGCGATTGTGGAAGCGAATAAAAGCCTCCAAGCAGAAGCCAAAACCGAACAGAGCAAAATGGGCATGGCGACCACAGTTGCTGCTTGCTACTTAACGCCTGAAGTTTGCTCGATTGCGCATGTCGGCGACTCGCGAGTGTATGTTGTGCGCCCGAGCGAAGGTATCTATTGGCGCACTTGGGATCACAGCTTCGTCGCCAATCTCCTAGCAGATGGACACATCACACAAGCAGAAGCTGAAACCCATCCCAAGCGCAATCACATCTCTCAAGCTCTAGCAGCCAAGCGCGATGGTAATTCGATCGAAGTAGACGAAACACAAATTTCATTACTCAAAGGCGATCGAATTTTCATTTGCTCGGATGGGATTTTGGAGAGCTATTCAGATAGCAGCTTATCAACTCTACTTTCTGACATTACTCTAAGCATTGATCAAATCCTCTCGACCATCCAAACGCGCTGCTCTACAGAATCCAAGGACAACAACACTGCTATTTTAATAGAAACAACTCTCGATCTCGGCCAAAATGGTCAAGCACTCCACTGGCAGCCCATCGGACAAGAATTCTTCCCTTTTGTTGATGAGACGATCATCGAGACTGAATCTGAGCAGCCGCCACTGCCCTCACGATTATGGGTTCTTGTTGCTTTAATTTTCGCGGCACTTGCATTTGTCGCACTTTATCTTCTCAATAATTAATATGGGCCATCCGCGCCTACGGCGCGGTCGCTATGCTCCGTGGCTCGCTG
>JAHDHF010000040.1:2140-19151 GCA_020631455.1 Saprospiraceae bacterium | reverse complement strand
CATGAATCATCGAAGTCGTTTCTGCAATTAAATTTTCTGCTGGTGCGTAGAGGAAACATGGATCAAGATTTCCTTGAAGTACAAGGTCGTCACCAAATTGCTTGCGAGCGATGCTCGGTCGAATTGTCCAATCAAGTCCTATTGCTGGTTTTGCGATTTTGGTCATGTCATCCCAAGCGAACCACGCTCCTTTGGAGAAGAGAATGATTGGCACTTCGTCAATTGCCTCAGTAATCTGTTTGATGTAGGGTAGTGCAAAGGCTTTGTATTGCTCAGGCGAAAGCATGCCAGCCCAGGAATCAAAAACTTGAACAACATTGACTCCTGCAGCAATTTTGCCTTTGAGATATGCTATAATCGTTGAAGTGAGTTTCTGCATCAATTTATGAGCAAGCTGTGGCTCGGTGTATAAGAAGCGCTTCGCTTTACTAAATGTCTTACTTCCGCCGCCTTCAATCATATAAGCGAGTAGTGTCCAAGGCGCTCCTGAGAACCCAATCAATGGAACGCGATTGTCTAATGCTTTGAGCGTTTCGCTGATACCGTTATATACGTATTGCAATTCATTGGCTGCATCTTGTCCTTCGATAAGTGCATCGATATCAGATGCTGATTGAATTGTCTTTGGAAAATTTGGACCTTTCTTTTCGACCATCTCATAGGTCAAACCCATAGCTTCTGGGATGACGAGAATATCACTAAACAAGATTGCTGCATCAACACCAAGTTCGTCTACGGGCTGTACTGTGACTTCGGCAGCGAGGTGTGGCGTTTCGACAAGCTCTTTAAATCCGCTCAAAGAAGCGCGTAGTGCTCTATACTGAGGAAGGATGCGACCAGCTTGGCGCATGAGCCATACAGGAGGGCGTTCGACTTGTTGACCAGCGAGTGTGCGGAGGAGAAGATCATTTTGAAGCATGGCGCAAATGTACTTTCAGTAAATGAGATTGTAGCTTGTATTATTTGTCAAACACAATTCCTGAATGGTTGTTTGTAAAGACAGGAATACGACCAAGTGGGGCAGGTACAACATACCATTTACCGCCTTCGTAAGTGACATCGTTTTGTCCATCAAACGAAAGCCATTGCCCCTCCGGTAGATACACATGGCGAGAAAATTCTCCTTTATTCACAATAGGAGCAATTAGTAAATTCTCACCAAGCATAAATTGATCTGTAATTGAATAGCAGATTTCGTCATGCGGAAATTCAAGTAGCATATGTCGGGAGATCGGAATTCCGTCTTGAATCGCTTCTTTTTGTAATCTTTCTATAATTGGTAAATACAAGTTTCGGATCCAAGAATATATACTAAAAAAATCAATCATTGAATCATCATACACTTGAATATTCTTTTTTGATAAAATACTCTCATGAGTCCTAAAAACAGGAGAGAAGGCAGATATCTCTATCCAACGTTTAAGTAATTCCTCATCACGCAAAATTGAAACAGGACCTTTACTCGCAGAAGTAAATCCGCCAACATCAAAATGCGTGTTTGGGATACCGCTTAATCCACTTGATAATAATGCAGGTAGTACTGAAGGAAGACCATCATGTTTGCCCCAATTGGTCATTTGATCTCCAGCCCAAATCAAAGGCGAGTATTGAGTAGAGCCAGTAAATCCACTCCGACTAAAAAATGAAATTTCATTTAATTTTCCTTTTTCTTTAATTGATTCATAATTGAGTTTCGCCCAGTCAACAGGGTATTGATTATGATATTCAAAGGCATCAATTCCAGAATGTAACACACAATCAGTTGGCAGCCATTCGCCAAAGTCAGCCATCCAACCAGTAAAACCTCGATCAATTAATTCAGTCTGAATAATTGATTTCATCCAAGCAACTGCATCAGGATTTGTCAGATCAAGAATATAAACATAAAAACCAGTTGCCTCAATTAAATAAGGTTCATTCTTTTTATTATGAATAACATAATTGCTATCTAAAGCAATTTTTGTTAACGGAAATCCCTCTGCTAGAAATGGATTTACGTAGCCTAATAATTCAGTGCCATTTTCTTTAAGTGTATTTGAAAATGAAATGAAATTAGAATAGTGATTTGTGTCAAGCTGCCAGTTCCAATTAAGCTGCCAGCCATAAGGAGTTTTTCGTTGTCCGCACCAATCCTGTATCCAAATTGCCGAAGGTCTTACTTCATTTTCTAAGCATTTTTTATAAACCTCAAGTACACGATCAGATCCGCCTTGTAATCCAAGAACAGTTCCACTTGTCCAGGGCGCAAATGCTTGTGGCTTTCCATTCAGCTTTGTAATGGTCTTGACGATTTCTTTAGGCGAGCATTCATACAAAATATCTGCTTGAAATGAAGATCCAAAGTATTCTATAAAAGCGGTTTTATCCCCTGTAAAATCCAAGATTGTTTTTGAGGTAGAAGTAATATTGAGACCCCAAAATGTAGATGTCCAAAAAAGTGGCAAAGGGAAGAATGTAGTAAACTCATTTCCACCAGCCATTTTCGTGTTTGCAAGAAAAGTAATTGGCTGATCGCCACGACCAATACCTTGTTCTTCTACCCAAATCGGTATTCGATTGCCATTTAAATTAACGTGAGAAAATTGCTCGCCGCCTCCAAAAATGTATTCACTTTCGTCTATTAAAAATGGTGTTCGAATGACGACATTATCTCGTGAAAATGGGTCCTGATATTTGATCGAAAAACCAGAATTTGAGTTCCGATAAATTGTTGCAAGCGGCTTCTTATTCTTATTGACAAAAACAATGGAGTCAGAATACTGAATTATATGATGGACAAAATATGTTTCAGATTCAGCGTATGTAAAATCAAATTGAAAGCTGCCATGACTGTATTTTATATCTTTTTTGAGAATTGGCTTAACCTCGATAAATGGTTTGTTGAGTGGAATTCGAATTTTTGCTTGATCGCTTTTATCAATATGAATCCAAATGTCAGTTTCAGTTTGCTTGACAGTCAAAGTCGAAATTTCTTCAATACCAAATAAGTGAGGAGTCAAAAAGAAAAGAAAAAGACAAATGAGAATCCCTTGACTTACTTTCATGACAATCGAAGTTGCTTGACTGCTTCCCATAAGACCATGCTGCCACTCACAGAAACATTGTATGAAATTTTAATTCCAAGCATTGGTATTACTATACAGCCATCACACTCATTGAGAATTTCGTTTGAGACTCCATCCACTTCATTCCCAAACACAAAAGCAATATGTTGATCTTTTGGAAATTCAACATCCTGCAAGTTGAGAGCATCATCTGCTACCTCTATTGCATAAATGAGAAAACCTTCTTCGCGAAGTTGACGAATCAGCTCTAACGAATCTTCGTTCGATTCCCAAGCAACAGTTTGAGTTGCACCAAGCGCAGTTTTGTGAATTTGTTTATGAGGAGGAGTTGCTGTGATACCGCACAAATACAGTTTATCTATTCCAAGACCATCACAAGTCCTAAAAAACGAACCTACATTTAATGCACTGCGGACATTATCAAGTATTGATACGATTTTATGATGTTGGTTTGTGTTCACGAGCAGCCGCAGACAAATTTTCAGCCAAAAATCTATTTTTTGACTTCTTTTGTTTAAAAAGTTGTGCTTTTTTCAATAAAAACACGATATTCATGTGACATAATGTTGATAACACGTCAAAATTATGAACACAAGATACCTCCCCTGACTATGATGATTGCCGTTACTTTGATTGTTGCCATTTCTATTGGAGCAATTCTAAGCGTTGTTACACAGCGTTCATAAATAAAAGACCTACCCAGGCACGAGGGCGCTACACCTCGAAAAAAAGCATTATTGGAGCCGCACGCGAGAGTCGGTAATCCCCTTGTCTTTCTACGAAAGAGCCACAGAAGTGGTTGAGGCCCGCCCTTGTCAAGCGGATATAAGTCCCAATTTTATAAGAGTCAGGGTAGCACACGTTTGTGCCCAAGTAGGATATCAAACATACACGCTTTTCGTGTATTCAAATTCATAAATCTACTCCTCATTGTCAGTTTTTGGTACAAAATCAAGGCTTAGACCATTAACACAATAGCGGAGCCCTGTTGGATTTGGCCCATCGTCAAATACATGTCCGAGATGGCCATCACATCTGCCACAAAGAATTTCTTCTCTGACCATTCCATAGCTTACGTCTTTTTCTGTGGTGACGTGCTTGTCACTTATGGCATCATAAAAACTCGGCCAGCCTGTTCCGCTTTTAAATTTTGTGTCTGACTTAAACAATGGAAGTTGGCAGCCAGCGCAGACATAAACACCTTCAGATTTGTTTGATAGCAATTCACTTGTTCCAGCAGGTTCAGTTCCTTTTTGTCTTAAAATGTAAAATTGCTCGCCGGTCAATTCCGATTTCCATTCATCATCTGACTTCTCAATTTTCTCAAAATCAGTTGAATATTCAATCTTGGTTACAGATTGTGTTGAAGGCTGCTTGACATGAGTGCTAGTGGATTGTGTGCTACAAGCGCTTAATGTTATAAGCAAGAGGAATAGAAATAAGCTCGTTGGTTTCATAATAATTCAAATGCAAAAGTGATATGTTTTGTTGCATTGCTCAGCAGAAGTAACATTTTTTAAGAATTACTATGAGCCATCCCTCGCGCAAGCGCTTCGGGTCGCTATGCTCCGTGGCTCGCTGTTCGCTCGGCCGCTCACTACGTGTCGCGTCTGCTGCGCACCACTTCGCAGCGCTTGTCCAAGCATTTGTCATGACTTAGAGTATATTCGAATCAAGAAATCCCCAAGATCCAATGCGTTATCCAAAAAAAATATCAGAACACTTTTACTATCACGAATTCTTTTCTAGAGGAATTTGGTCAGCAAACAATGAAACACAATTAAAGCGACTTCTCGATTCACGGATTATTCCAATTATGGAGCGGCTTCGCACAGGTCTCAATAGACCAATTTTTGTCAACAATTGGAAATGGGGCGGTCCTTCACAGTATCGCGGCTTTCGTCCATTTTCGACTTCTGTTGGAGCACGATACAGTCAGCATAAGTTTGGCCGCGCTGTCGATTTTAGTGTACGCGGCTTGACAGCTAATCAAGTACGACAATATATACTTGATAATGAACAGGAATTTTTAGGAATGGGCTTAACGCGACTTGAAGATGGCCGCGATGCGACATCTTGGATTCATTTTGATGTTTCATGGACTGGTCTTGATCGTATTTATGTGTTCCGAGATTAATTCATAAATACAATTGGCAAAGGGATGGTAGGCAGTGCGTAAGCAGACACAAGCGCGTAGCGCGAAGTGGCCGAGCGGATAGCGAGCTGCCGTACAGCCCGATCCCGATAAGCGAAGCGAAATCGGGATGCCCCAAATTTAATTTGAATTAAAAACCTGATGTCTGCTTAGAAAGCATCTGTTTACCGTCAGTATAAATAAAATAGCCTTCGACATCTTTTAATTGCTCAATAAAATACATTGAGTCATCGAGTCCTTTGACCATACAAGCAGTAGCCAACGCATCAGCTTGCGCACAAGTATTCGCTTTAATACTTGCACTTAATAAAGCATTTTTTTGCGGAAACCCTGTCTCAGGATGAATTGTATGCGCGTAGGAAATACCATCGACTACATAAAAATTTCGATAATTTCCACTTGTTGCAAGTGCTTTATTTGAAAGTTGAATAGCTTTTTCAATTGATTGCTGAGATGCGTTTGGATCTGGTGTTTGAATACCGACTGTCCAAGGAGAACCATTTTGATTAAAACCTCCGCAAAATGTTTCGCCACCTATTTCTACAAGTAAATTTTCAATAGAACGATTCAATAAAAATTCTGCTATTTGATCGACTGCATAACCTTTAGCAATAGCTGAAAAATCAATCTGCGTTTTCGGATGCTGCTTTTCAAACGAATAGATAAATGGATTTTCATCTTGACTTGGGTTAATATTCATAACAAGCAAAGCATTTCGATAACCGACATAGTCGAGTATTTTTTCTACTTCCGATGAATCAATTTTCGTGACTGGTTTTTTGCCTGTATACCCAAATCCCCAATAATTGACAAGCGGCATAACAGTATGGTCAAATGCGCCTTGGGATTGTCGTGCTATTTTTTCTGAAAGTTTAAAATTAGCTGCAAAATGAACGGGCATATTTTGTTCTGTAAATACAAATCCACTATCAGACGAATTATATAGACTGATCGTAGATGTTTCGATATAGGTGCTGACTTCAGAATTAATAATTTCTAAAATAGAGTCGATTTGTTCAGCGTAATTTATTTCGAGCGTGTCAAAGTACTTCACAGAATACGTTGTACCCATTGTTTCGCCTTGCAGCATCCGATAGCCATTGACTAAAGGCGCTTCTTGTTTACAACTTACTATTAGAATTATTGATAGAACAGAAAATACGAAAATGTAAATATGTTTCATAAACGACAAAGGTACAAAGTATGTTATTGACTTGCTTCTGTCTGTGGGATATTTCGCTTCCACCATATCCATTGAAAAAGTCCACGCATGATGACAAACAATGTCAGCGAAATCCACAAGCCATGATTTCCATATTGCCTTGTGAGTAACCAGGTCAACAGAAAAAGCACAGTGGATATAAACATCGTATTGCGAAGTGATTTGGTAGCTGTAATACCAATAAATATTCCGTCAAAAATGTAGCAAGCGACTGACACAATTGGGAATGCAACAATCCAAGGCAAATAGGGTAGAGCTGCTTGAATTATATCAGATTGGTCTGTATATACATGCAAAAGTTGATCTCCGAAAAGGAAATATATAATACTCGCTAAAGCAGATAAAATGAATCCCCAAAAAAAACAAACAGTTATACTTTTCTTTAAACCAATTTTATTTTTTGCTCCAAAGTATTTCCCTGTTAGACTTTCGGCAGCGTAGGCAAATCCATCTACTCCGTAGGAAACAAGGAAGATAAATTGGATGAAAATTTGATTGACAGCTAAAGTAACATCTCCATCAGCTGCTGATTGTGCTGTAAAAAATCCAAATACAAACAACAGCATCATCGTCCTTAATAATATATCACGATTGACATTGAGGAAATGCTTAAACTTACTAAAAGACTGAACTGCTTTTCGATGAAATTGAAGGTCGATAGACTTGAATTTATGTATAAATAAAATGAATGCAAACGCGCAGCCAGAATACTGAGCGACAAGTGTGCCGTATGCAACGCCATCTACATCGAGTCCTTGGTATTGTACAAAGTAAATATTTGAAGTAAGATTGACAATATTGATGAATATAGTAATGATTAGTGGACGTATGGAATCTTGCATCCCAAAAAACCACCCCATCATTACATATAAAATCATAGTAGCTGGCGCATCCCATATCCGAATAGAAAAGTACGTCCGTGTAAGTGCTTCTGCTTCTTGGCTACCTTCTATTAAAGACAATCCGATATTTAAAAGCGGAACTTGAAGCAATAAGACGCAGGCTGATCCGATTAAAGCAATTATTAGTGCTCGAAAAGGAAGGGCTGCAATTTCAATAGTATCATCACGACCAAAGGCTTGAGCTACGAGTCCAGTTGTTCCCATGCGAAGGAAACCGAAATTCCAATAAATGAAATTAAATAATACACCTCCAAGACCGACAGCCCCGAGATAAGCAGCTGAATCTTGTCTCCCCATTAAAGCTGTATCTACTGAGCTTAACAAGGGGACAGATAAGCCCGAAAGTATATTCGGAATAGCAAGTCGAAGTGCTTCTTTATGATGCGCTAGGGATTTCATTAAAAACGACTACTTACAATACGCTACTCACGAACAATTGTCAAAGGAATCGTTTTCTGTCGATCTCCACTTGTTAATAATACAGTGTAACGACCAGCAGCTAAAGATTTTGTATTTAATTCAAGCGATGTATTTGTAGTAGTCCAAGGAATTGAAACTTGTTTTCCATCACTTGCAATTATTGAAAGTGAATTTGTCTCACTAGCTTGATCAAATATGATAGTGAATTTATCTGTTGCTGGATTTGGGAATACTTCAGCGTTAAACAACTCTAAATCGTTTGTCGACACAGAAACTGTATCGATGTATCCAGCAATAATTAAATCATCAAAATAAAATCCATCACCTTCGACATAAGAGTCTGATTGCAATTCAAATCGCAGCCAAATATCATTATTGATATACGGACTTAAATCATATTCTTCTTGGACCCAAGTCGATTGAGTACCATCATATATTGGTTCATCTTGTAATTGATTGACACCACCATTTTTAGTATAGCGACCACATAATGGCGTAAAATTGACACCATCAGTAGATACAAGCGCAGCAGCATAATCATAAACACTTTCGACATCCCATTTAATTGAAAGTTGTGCTTTAGCATCAAGAAGTCCGATTAATGAAACTGGATTCGTCGTAATTGTTGTGTAGGCATTCTGTCCGTAAGTAGAGTTAGGCGAATCTGTAATCGAACTTGGAGCAGATACAAAATCTTCAGTAGTGACATCCCAATCACTTGTATTTAAATTAGCTATTGTACTGCCATCTTCATTGAGTAAAAGATTTGGTGTGCCTATTGTTAATTCTATGCGTTGTGTAGAAGTATGCCCACCAAAGTCCGTAACTAAATCAAACTCTACAAGTGGAACGACGCCATCAGTGTCAATAAAAATACTGTCTATTCCGTTGTCTAAGTTATTTGGAAAATTAATCGTAACAGGTGAGCCAACAGATAAGATATTTGAAGAAACTGGTTGTATTGAAATTGTCGACGCACCAGCTGGAATGCCTAAGCGCTTGTAATCAAATAAGAATTGAAAATCAAATGTGGTTGGAGCAGTTGTAACTGGACTTGTACGACCATAATTATGTGTCAATTTTGCTAAAGCTAAATTCTGATGCATTTGTTCTTGACATATAGGTACAATCTCACTTGAAGGTGGCCAAAAACCATATTGCCCTGGTCCCGCCTCTGGTGTATATGAATAAATAGCGGGTTGACTCGTTGCATCGCCATACATATAATCATCTGAGACACCATTTACTTCGTATTGTACAGTTTCGACGGCCGTACCAATTAAAAAATTATTTTCTATCGTTAATTCTTCTCCAAATGCTTTGAATAATTGATCTTCAAGTGTAGGAGATGAATCATAACCCCAAGGATGAATTAATAAGTTGCCATACGTATGATAATTAAGCGCAAGCTTAATTTGTTTTCCAGCGATGAAATTTTTGACTGCTTGCGTTTCTGGCTCAGAAAAAGCACTTGTACCTCGATAGACTTCAGATGTGGCATCAGGAGATGAGCCATTATCATCAATTCCCCATTGGTAGCCATAATTTCGATTTAAATCAACACCGTAAAAACCACCGCCATGATCACGGCGATTTTTACGCCACATGCCGCCGCCAGCTGGATTTGTTGTTTCATTAAAAATGTAGCCGTCCGGATTGACACAAGGAATGAAATAAAACGTCGTGTTGTCTACTAAGTATTGAATATTAGGATCAGTAGAATAATTCTCCAATAAATACCACATAAAATAAATCAATGAACTTACGCCTCCTGGCTCACGAGCATGATGAGCAGCAGTATATAAGACTTGATGATTGGTGCTGCTTGCAGTATTTGTCCCAATAGTTGTTGAGTAAATCTGTCGACCTTCTATCGATACGGGCGATAAAGCTGACTTCGTAGTTATTAATGATGGATACTGAGCCGCCATTGCATCAAGATTGTCCAGTATTTCCTGATACGTAAAATATCCACCCATCGAGCCAAGCGAAAAATTACTTGGTTGCGGATAATCTCCTATTTGAGAAGAACAGCCTGCCGCGCGCTGTACTTGATTGTGATTGCACGTATGAAAATGAGCTTTGACATCATCAACTAAAATTTCAAACGTCAAAGAAGACGAACGCAGCTTTTGGATATCAGAACTCGAGACATCAGTCGTTATTGATTTTCCTTTGTAATTAATACAATGATCAAACTCTAGCCCGAGATCCATGACATCTTGCATCGACATATTATCACCGACGATGATGCGGACTCGGCTGTATTGATCTTGCTGTGCTGTACCAAGACTTGAAAGAACCAAAAAAAGGCAAACTGAAAGTGTATATCTCATATCATAAAGATCATAAGAAACAGACAAATCACTTAGAGTTCAACCGATTAAAATAGGAGAGGCGTTACCTTGCGACATACAATGGATCAAAAGCCTCAAATCAAACTCGTCGAATGCCCCCGCGATGCTATGCAAGGTGTTCATCAGTTTATTGAAACTGAGACGAAGGCAGAGTACCTCAATGTTTTGCTACAAGTAGGATTTGACACACTTGATTTTGGCAGCTTTGTATCGCCCAAGGCGATCCCACAGATGCGTGATACAGCAGATGTGCTGAGTCGCTTGCTGCTTGATGAGACAGACACAGAGCTCCTTGCTATTGTAGCAAACAAGCGTGGCGCAAATGATGCTGCTTCGTTTGAGCAAATTCAGTATTTGGGTTATCCATTTTCGATTTCTGAGACATTTCAGATGAGAAATACGAATGCGACAATAGCCGAATCGCTCGAACGCGTGATGCAAATACAAGAAATCTGCCTAAAAGCCAATAAGCAGCTCGTTGTATATATATCAATGGGATTTGGCAATCCATATGGCGACCCGTGGAATGTTGAGATCGTCCAAAAATGGGTAGATCATTTAGCGGATATTGATATTCAGATTCTATCATTGTCTGATACGATCGGTTGTGCAACTCCTGAGAGCATTTCGTATTTATTCTCGAATGTCGTGCCTGAGTATCCAGAGGTTGAGTTTGGTGCGCACATGCACACACAACCGCACAATTGGGAAGAGAAGGTCAAAGCGGCTTATGAAAGCGGCTGCTATCGTTTTGATGGAGCGCTCAAAGGCTACGGCGGCTGCCCGATGGCAAAAGACGACCTGACTGGCAATATGCCGACCGAACATGTGGTCGAGTATTTTGACCGTATAGGCAATAGCACTGGAGTTGATCAAAAGCGATTATCCGAGGCGCTCGGTATGATTCAAGACGTATTTCCGCACTAGATGAATGTCCATATTCTTCAAATCGAATTTGCGACGCCTGCTTTTGACGAAGCACTCGCCTTGCGTGATCTCGTTTTGCGTAAGCCGCTTGCTCTGCAATTTCATACAGAAGATATAACAGCCGAAAGCTCTGAAATTCATATTGTTGCGTACACAGACCTCAAGCAAATTGTTGGTTCGTTGACCTTGAGGCTGATTTCTACCGAAGAAATAAAAATGCGCCAAGTCGCCGTGCATCCTGAGGCTCAAGGCCAGCAAATCGGAGCAAAACTCGTAGCAGAGTCAGAGCGTGTGGCAAAGCAGCTCGGTCACTCAATAATGACGCTTCATGCTCGCGATACAGCTATCCCATTTTACAAGCGGCTAGGTTACTCAATCATTGGAGATGGATTTGACGAAGTCAATATCCCACATCACAAGATGTATAAAAATTTGTAGTGTGGGCCATCCGCGCTTCCATTTCATTTCAGCACGGTCGCTATGCTTCGTGGCTCGCTGATCGCTCGGCCGCTCGTTTCACTTCGCGTCTGCCTTCGGCACCACTTCGCAGCGCTTGTCCAACTAGAGTGTAACAGCAGCTGGCTGAGGGATAGAAGGCGTTGTTTGAACTCAGCGCGACTTTGGAGCGCTGAGAGAGTGCCGGATAGCCCGACCGCGCGGAGCGCGGGCAGCCCTAAATCAAATACTTCTCTAACTGCTCTCTAGGTTCTATCTTGCAGCCATGCCTGTACGGGTTATAGATGATAAAAAGAATGAAGAACTCTATCCACTCGATGGAGAAGACCCAACAATGGAGTACATCTGGGGTCAGTATCGTGCATGGGATGTCAAGGCAAAGCAGCTAGATAAAGTCCTCGTGAATTGGCGTCGTCGAATGCTGATTTTTATTGTCGCTGGTACCCTTGCTTCTGTACTCAGTCATCATTTTAGCGAGGCTTCGTTTGATGTACTTGGGACGATCACAATCGGTGGAGATTCTGATGTCTTGTCAATAAGCATGCTGCTTGGTTTGTTAAGTGGTATTCTCTTAAGTATTGCTGCTTATGCTGGAAGTAATATTCTGTCAAAGGATCTTGAGGAAAGTCAAATTACGTGTAAGTCAACTGCTGAAGCATTCAAGAGCTTGGCATATTTGTACGCCTTGCGTGTTGCCCCTTTTCATACTTCGGCTTCTGTGTTTGAACGAATAGAAACGCTGATCTCAAGCAGCAATGAAGAAGTGTCAGCAATCATTCCAGATAAGCGCGAACGCCGAAAAGGTATGTTGCATCCGGGATTCACGATTGATCAATATGTGAAGGAACGTGTTAAGGGAAATATTTTTGGATATTATTTGCCTTCAGCTGAAAAGAATCAACGTCGTGTCATCATTGGTCGTCGCCTGACATTGACGCTTGGTATTCTAGGAGCTGCATTTGGAGTAATTGCAGGTAGCGGTACGGTTTGGTCGAGCTACTTTGCAGTTTGGGTCGGATTCTTGTCTGCGACGGCTGGTGCAATTGCGAGCTTCATCAGTACAAATCGCTTTAAGCTGCTCGTCGTTTCGTATCAAGCAACGGCTCGCAAGCTGCAAATGATGATGGTACGCTGGAATCAGCTCAATCGCAATGATCTGCATGGTATCATGGATTTTGTGCGTCGCTGTGAAGAAATCATCGCAATCGAGAGCAGTGCTTGGATGGCTGAGATGATTGATAAAGATGAGACTTCTGGCTTCATCATTCCAGAACCTACGCCTGCGACTTATGATCCTTCGCCTACATTTATTGATAAAGGAAAAGCAACAGATCAAGATGGCAAAGCACGATCAGAAGTCATTGATGAGGAATTCACCAAAAGCGATATTGCTGTTGATTTTGATGCAATCCAAGCTGAGTGCGATAGAATGGAAGACGAAGAGCTCAAACGTGTAGAAGCTAAATTTCCGACTCCTGAAGTTGAAGATTTACCTGATTCGTTTCAATCGTCGTTTGAACGAATCCAAGAGAATTTAAAGAATAAAATGGACGACATCGTAGAAGCTCGAGTCAAATGAAAAAAGTGATTGTCAAAAGGCTCGATCTCGTTTCATCATTTATAGCTGGAGATAAAACGCTCCTCAAAGAAGTTTTACATCCGAAAAATGACAGGATGGATGCAGATATCAGCTTGGCATTTGCAAGCATTTTGCCCGGAGAATCAAGTGTTCCTCACGCATTAAAGCAAACAGAGATTTATATTTGTACGAGCGGCTCGGGTCAACTCTTTATTTATGATGATGTTTACTCTTTAGAAGTAGGTACAAGTATTCTCGTACCGCCAAATGCAAATCAATGGGTCAAAAATACTGGCGATACCAATCTCGACTTTTATTGTATCGTCAGTCCAGCTTGGTCTGAAAATGATGAAACAATTCTCTAATCAATATGAAGAATTATTGCTTTGTTTTATTCGTTGCGATTGTTTCATTAAGCTCATGTACTCAAGAGTCGGATGATTTACAGCGGTTTGTTTTACCGACATCTTATAATTTTGGGATTGAAATAATTGCCGACTCAGAGATACAATCACAAAATCTTAAGCCATCGCTTGTCCAATCAATCGGAGGGTATCGAGATGATCAAATACTTGTTTTTGCTGATTCGACATTGAAAAATAGGATGCGCATTTATAAAGCGACATCTTCAGTCGCAAAAAGTAAAGACTTCATTCAATCAACGAAGCGAAACCCGCTTCAATCTGTCATTTTTGAAAATGATTCGACCTTCTTTTTTGTTCAAATGAATGAGCGAGAAGAAAAACTGAATTATCATTTCTTTTTAAATAAATCAATCAACGGAATTGTTTTCCGATTTGAGAGTGATGTCTTTCGGCAGCAAGATTCGCTTACAGCTCAAAAACTCTTTTCAATAGCTCAATCAGCCAAAGCGGCACAATAATTTATTATGAGATTTTACTTATTAGCATTTTGCTGTTTTTTCAGCATGTTTTCAATTACGCTTTCAGCTCAGTATTGGCAGCAAGAAGCAAACTATACTATGGATATCGATATGAATGTCGAAGCCCATCAGTACAAAGGCAAGCAAACACTTGTGTACACAAATAATTCTCCTGACGAATTAACTAAAGTCTTTTATCACTTATACTTTAATGCGTTTCAGCCTGGAAGTATGATGGATGTTCGCAATTTGACCTTGCCAGATGCAGATGGTCGAGTAGGCGATCGTATATCAAATCTCAAGCAAGACGAAATCGGCTACATCAAAGTCAAAACATTGACAATGGACGGGCAGCCTGTTACATTTGATCATGTGGGGACTATTTTGGAAGTAACACTTCCGAAAGGAATTAAACCAAATACATCTGTAACATTTGAAATGACTTGGGACGCACAAGTGCCTTTACAAATACGCCGCTCGGGGAGAGATAGTAAAGAAGGTATCGAATTTTCGATGACGCAATGGTATCCTAAAATGTGTGAATATGATATTGAAGGCTGGCACGCGAATCCTTATATCGGTCGCGAATTTCATGGTATTTGGGGCGACTTTGATGTGACGATTCACATTGATCGTGATTACATCGTAGCAGGGAGCGGTTATTTACAAAACCCTGAAACAATCGGTTATGGTTATGAAAAAAAAGGTCAAAAAGTAAATCGTCCTTCTGGCGAAAAATTGTCATGGAATTTTAAAGCTCCAAACGTTCATGACTTTGCTTGGGCTGCTGACCCTGATTATGTACAAACAACTGCTCAAGTACCAGGTGGCCCGCTGCTTCGTTTTTTCTATGAAAAAGATATCGAAACTAAAACGAATTGGGAAAACTTACCAGAGTACACAATAAAAGCATTTGAATATATCGAACCACGATTTGGAGATTATCCTTGGAAAGAATATGCAATTATTCAAGGCGGTGATGGTGGCATGGAATACGCGATGGCAACGCTCATTACTGGAAAGCGAAATATGCGCAGCTTAATTGGTGTGACAGTACATGAAGTCATGCACTCTTGGTATCAAATGATACTCGGTACAAATGAAGCCTTGTACGCATGGATGGATGAAGGATTTACAACCTATGCGACAAATGAAACTATGAATGCAATTCTTGATCTCAAACAAGATAATCCGAATGCAGGCTCGTACCGTGGATATAAATATGTCGTCGAGCAAGGCCTTGAAGAGCCGCTCACAACGCACGCAGATCACTTTGCTACAAATACTGCTTACGGTATTGCGAGTTATTCTAAGGGCGCGGTTTTTTTACATCAATTAAGTTATGTTGTCGGGCAAGACGTTCTTGATCGTTCGATGCTGCGCTATTATGACGAATGGAAATTCAAACATCCGACGCCGCGAGATTTTAAACGTGTCGTAGAGCGGGAGAGTGGTCTTGAACTCGATTGGTATTTTGAGCATTTTGTGCAACACACAACTTCGATAGATTATTCTATTGAAGGGATAGAAACAACGAGTGGTGGAACTGCAATTCAATTAAAACGCGTGGATCGAATGCCGATGCCGCTTGATGTCGTAGTAACATTAAATGACGGTTCTCAAATGACATACAATATTCCACTACGAATTATGCGTGGAGCTAAAAAAGTGCAATCAACTGATTCGACAAATGGATTTAAAGTTGCTCAAGATTGGCCGTGGACAAATCCAGATTATACGCTCACAGTGCCATTTTCTAAAGATAAAATCGAATCTGTCGAAATAGATCCAACAGGTCGGATGGCTGATTTGAATAAAGACAATAATGTCTTTCCACGCAAACCAAAAGAAGATAAAGAATAGATGAAATACGCTTACGGATTTTTAATTGCCTGTATTTGTGCGAGTATTTTTTCAGCTTGCAAAACATCAGACAACTCGGCTGCTTCAAGTCCTGATAATTTCAGGATCGGTTTTTATAATGTCGAGAATTTATTTGACACGAAAGATGATCCTGATGTCGATGATGCACAATTTCTTCCTGATTCAGAGAAAAAATATACTGAAGAGCGCTACCAAAAGAAATTAAGCGATCTCGCTGATGTAATTAATTGGATGGGGCAGCCAGCTTTGCTTGGCGTTTGTGAAGTCGAAAATAAAGGCGTCATGGAAGATCTCGCAGCTCAAGCTCAATTGCAAAAAACGAATTATAAAATCGTACATCGTGATAGCCCTGATGGGCGCGGTATTGATGTCGGATTATTTTATAACGCGGATTTATTTTCTGTAAAAGATGTTGAGACGCTTCGAGTATATTTTCCTGAGACAATAGAAGATCGTCGTCCGACACGTGATGTTCTTCATGCGACTCTAGAATTAAAAGGCACAAAGGAAACGCTTCATGTATTTGTGAATCATTGGTCTTCGCGTCGTGGCGGTTTGGCAGCCAGTGAGCCTAAACGTTTAATTCCTGCAGGATTAGTCAATAAGCGAGTTAAAGAAATAGAAGCGGCTGATGCCAATGCGAATATTATCATCATGGGTGATTTTAATGATGAACCTACGAATAATAGTGTTTTAAATCACTTATTACCTGGAACGAGTTTGACTAATTTATCTGCGACAGCAGATGCTAAAGGAGAAGGAACATACAATTATAAAGGCAACTGGAATATGCTTGATCAAATAATTGTATCGCGTGCTATGCAGCTAGAGCCAAAATTGTCATCGAGCGAAGCTGTCATTTTTAAGCGTGATGAAATTATTTATAAAGACAAAAAATATGGCGATAAGCCAAGTCGCACGTATGGTGGCCCAAATTACTATGGCGGATACAGCGATCATTTTCCAGTTTACATTGATGTCAACTATACTAAATAAATATTGAATAATTTGGGCGAGTCGCCGCAAGCGGCGTCGGGCTATGCGCAGTACGGTAGCCTAGATTTAATAAAAAGACCTGAGCAATTTTGCCCAGGTCTTTTTATTAAATCCGCCCTTACCTCCTGAGTAGTCGGTACGGGCGCTGCTACTATCCCTCTCGCA
>JAHDHF010000040.1:0-2040 GCA_020631455.1 Saprospiraceae bacterium | reverse complement strand
ATCCGCCCTTACCTCCTGAGTAGTCGGTACGGGCGCTGCTACTATCCCTCTCGCAAGGGTTGTGTTGTACTTAAAATAAAATAGAATCACCATTCATCCCTCATCTTCTTTTGCAGTATTAACGGAAAGTCTTCAAATTTGATCTTTCCGACAAATCGATCAGGATTAAATTTATCTCTTTTAGAGATAGTCTCTAAAGCTTTGCCAATTTCTTCTTTGGTAGCTCCCTTCTTAATACGAGTCTTCATAACAAACATTTTGTAAATGAGATAAGATAGTGAAAATTTAGTTACATGAAAGCCTTTCGGACAAGCGCTGCGAAGTGGTGGCGCAGCCAGACGCAAAGTGCAACGAAGCGGCCGAGCGAATAGCGAGCCACGAAGCATAGCGACCCTTGAGTTTTTCTATTAAAATTGAATAGAAAAACTCAAGGGATGGCCCATACTATTTTTTATTAATTGTGACTTTTCCGCCAGCCGAATGACTTGTAAACTCAGGCGCGTACATACATTGGATCGTCGTCAGTCCGCCGCTAAATGTACCAGTATGTGTCGCTCTGACTGGATATTCAAAAACATAGCGACCGGGCGGCAAGCGATCCATAAAAAAGTCTGTAGCGAGATCACGCGGACTTTGATAATAACTTAATCCATCTTGATAACGGCGCTGACTCATTACATCTATTGGCTCAAACCCAGCAGCTCGCATATCTTTTAAATGAATGTATTCCATGGGGCGATCGACTTGCAACGTGACACGAACAGTTATTTTCTCACCTTGTGAAATTTGATTTCCTTCAGCTACTTTTTCGATTTTTAAAGGATCATTTACATTCTCACGATAATACTCTTTTTGCAATTTTAATGGCGTTTCTTCAAATGATTTGACTTTGTCAAAATCTTCGAAGTATTGCCAATACAATGCACCCCAAGCAATTGTCGAATTTGGATTTTCGACTGTAACAGATTGAATTGGTTTTTTGAGGTCTTGAGCTGCAAAGGATTTCTTGATATATCCTGTGCCAGCCTCAGCTTCTGATTTATTGAATTGGAGGGGCTTTTCAGAATTAAATTGAATAGAAGCAAGTTCCGTTTCTTGGAGCCATTCGTCACCAGACATTAATAGAGCAAAGACAGCTTTTGAAGTAGCTTTGGTTGTTTTCCAGTGATTTGTTTGCTTATTTTTGAGCAGCCAAATACGAAGTTCGTCTACCGCTTTTTTATCTTGAGCAACTTCATTAAATACTTCGATCATTAAGCTGTGCGTCTCGATCGGTAATTCGTACCAAAACCAGCCACGATTTAAATTCCAATACATACCGAGGTCATCATTTTGCTTTGAGCGTTCGCGTAGTGATTTGATGATGAGCATGGATGTAGTATTTGCATTATCATGGCGATAGAGTGCAAGCGAAATCAATCCTTGAGAATACAAACTTTTCTCAGTCCAAAATTTGTCAGCTTGGGCTCTAAAAAATGCAGCAGCTATTTCTGTATCCCGAGATTGATTTACAGATGGAAAAAATGATCGTGCATATAAATAGTGCAATGCATAATGGGTTAAAAAGTCATCATCAGTAGCTCTACGTTTTTGCTTGATGTCTTTTTGTATTTCATTATACTCCTTGACTATTTCCCGATCGATGTATTCGATAGATTGCATTAAAATTGGCTCGCCTTGATTATTAAGTGGCTGCTTGACGACACCCAAATGTGCGAGATGACCAAATTGCTCAACAATTAATTGTGTGATGTATCGATTGGGCCGTCCATCGGGCATCCAACTAAAGCTACCATCAGAATTTTGACGATGACGTAGTTTTTTTATGATAACTTCTTTTTCATTCGCCATCCGAGTTAGATCAAACAAGATTCCAACATTTGCCATTTGTTCTTCCTCTGATTGGGCAGCCATTACCCAGGGCGTTTCTTCGAGAAGAGCAGATTTCAATTCTTGATTTTTGGATAAATTACTTTTCAATTGTTCTTTCGATTTCCAAGAATTAAAAATGCTCTTGACTTTTGGATTTGAATTGGCGAC
>JAHDHF010000202.1 GCA_020631455.1 Saprospiraceae bacterium | reverse complement strand
GAAGCATGTGATTTGTATTGCTATGCTTTACAAATTGGGACTTTATTTTATTGTGAGAATTAGTTTTACTTTGTCTTTGAATTTCACTGGATACGCATTGTTGTCTATCCGTGATTACTAATGACCCTTGTTGGGTCTTTTTACATAATAGTATACATTATGACCTGTGAATATTTTGGGTGGTCATTATGTCCCATCAATGCCGGTGGGACATTCCTGGTGTATTAGTCATTTTAATTTTACGAGACTTAATTCAGTCTCTTTTGATGGTGGGAGACGATTTGTTTTGAACCTATGAGTTCGCCATAATTTGGCTACATCTCACAGTTGCCATAAGGATTCAATGCCCGCCTCGAGGCTATCGAGCGCTTCTTTGGCTAGAGTCTTCACCAGGAGCGCTCCTCCATCATGGTGCAACCTGCCAAGCATGTTGGGTATTTTCATTATGCTGCTAGAGGGAGAGCTAAGCCAAATGGGCTTCTTGGTGGGTATTGTGAAATGAACCATTTTGCCTGATACATGTTGTTTTGGAGGAGATATAGCAGTACTCTATCGCTGCAATCAAGCAATCTTAATGCGTGCCATGGCGTGGACGCCAATGCAGCATTTGCTATACGAGCGCCGCACTTGCTCCAAGCAAAATATGATGATTTTGAACAAAGTCAAAAAAAGAAATCAGAACAAGCAAAAATAATTGATATTTATTGAGCATGAATAGGGAAGAGTTGTAATCTTTCAAAAGGCCAACAATATCTCAGAGAAAGCTTGAGCATTCTCCTCTCCACAACAAGCAACACAAAAAGACGAGCTAAATCAATGTTTCCACCATTTATTGGGCCTGTGTAATCGATTCGGCCCTGCCACCGCTGCCCCATCACCTGTAATCAGAGCGCCGCAAAGAAGTATTGACCACAATCTGAACGCCCCATTGTAACTTGTGCCCAAAACCGACAACTTCGCTGCATTGTAAATTGCGCCACAAAAATCAAAACCGACTGGCTGTGTCGCCTTCGCCGCAATGTAAATCATGGTCGAAAAATGGACTTCGTCTGTTTCCGACTTCGTCGTATCCGTAATACAGGATCATCTCGTCCGAAACAAAAATTGCGTTGCTTGATGAACTTCTGATGCATTTCTTTCATTGAAATGCCGTAAGAACTGAGCATATATCCATAAAAGCTTCGGTGCCTATGGTGTTGATGCCGATGGACTGGTCTTCGACAAGCCGATGAAATCAATCGATTGCCTCCCAATATCCATATCTTCAATGATCAGCGCCGCCGCATTGTTGACGGATGCCAAATTTTGATAATTCAATCGCAATATCAACATTGGCGACGATTGATAGTTCAAGGCCATCAAAGGTTTGGAGAAGCATTTGGGAAAAGAAACCCCATGACCGCACCAGCAGTTGCTTCGTGTCAGACAGAGGGATTTGGCAGTCGTCACTAGCAATATTAAAAATCGATCTATAATTGATTCATGCTTTTGGTTTCTTCGACCCGCGAATCATTCATATTCATAACCACTACTATCAATCATCACAATCATTAGAGAACAGACGGAGGAACATTATTATACTGCGAAATCAACATGGTTGTTGGTGTGTGGCTGTGGTGTTGGTAATTAGAACACCTGGACTGGAGTAAAAGATGAGTGTATTCTGAATTTCTAACAATTATGACTATTAATAATGACTATGACTGTTTATTATGACTCAATATGGTCATTATGACTCTTTATAACCATTATGACTGTTTGTAAGTCATTGTGACTTTATTATGAAATGACTATGACCCAAAAAGTGCACGCGAGGTGCAAAAACGAAGGAATAAACATTCATGAATATAGCATTAAAACGAAGGAATCCTCATGTCGAATATAATATAAAACGAAGGAATCATCATGGTATATAAAACATAAAACGAAGGAATCCTCATGACGTATATATTATAATATGTATATACTATACAAAATGTATATGTATATGACCTAGATTGAATATAGAATATATACATAGCATATATATGCATCAATATATTTATATATATACATTTATTCATTTCAATATATTCATATATATTATTTAATATTATTCAATAATCAATTGCACTTTTGGAGTCGTGAGCCAAATGCAGCCAAACCATTTCGAAAGATCCTCTACTAATGAGGACTTCAAACAATCTAATGTTGGTGAAGGCCGACACGAACAACAATATCGGTGATGACGACAACAACAACGACAACGACAACGACAACGACAACGATAAACGACAACGACAACGACGATAATGCGGAGTTAAAGCCGCCAAAAATTCCAGAGCTTGTTCTCTTGAATCTCAATCGCAAAACAATTACATTCGGGGGGCGGCAATGACGATGATACTGAAGTACGATCGATCATCAGAAAGACACAAGCTATGTCAACGGGATCTATCACCAGCAACAATAATCGACGCCGTGATTCAGAATTCACCAACAACAAGAACAAGTGTGCTGATTTTGTTTTTGCCAGAAACTCGCCATGGCCAATCGACGAAGAGCATCACAAAACACCAGAAGGTGACGAAGACCAACAATCGATCGTATCAGCGGTCGCATCAAGAAAAAGAAACCGCTGTCGTCTTCGTATCATTGACGCAGCAACAATATCAGAAATTGATGACAAACGATGACGGCGAACCAGAAGAAAGGGTCTCCATTGCCACCCAACTGGAAGAGTGGGAATATTCAGGTAATGGTCTCGCTCGATGACTGTGTGGAATAATTCGTGAGCTCTCCAGAGGCAGTCAGTCCGCAAGTAATACTCATCAGTCTCTCTATTGTGAGAGAAAAGAAGAAACAATAATATCCATCACGAATGATTTCTGATCAATAGAGTTTTGGAATCAATTGAATGTACTGGTAAAGCTGAGGCGAGCTAGGTGATGATATCACAGAACAATCCGAAAGCAGGTTGGATCAATTAAAACAGACGCATGAATAATTAATTTGATAACAAACAAATACGTCATTCATTCAGAAAAGGCACAACTCTAGTGTCTATTCTACATGTGTCCTCAATTGAGGACCAGGACCTCAATTGAGC
>JAHDHF010000039.1 GCA_020631455.1 Saprospiraceae bacterium | reverse complement strand
CTGCTTCGGCTTTGCCTCGCATCTGGCTGCGCCACCACTTCGCAGCGCTTGTCCAAAACCCATCCCCAAACCCCTTCCCTTAAAAATGGAAGGGGCTTTTCTTTTGTCATCGCGGAAAATGCAACGCATTTATCCGCGATCTCACACAAAACGCTGTCTGAAGCTTGTAGCTTCAGACGATTATGGATGAACTAATAAATAAAAGATTGAGATATTCATCCGAAGCTACAAGCTTCGGATAGCGGAGGATAAAAAACGGCTGAGGGATAGTAGGCAGCGCCCGAAGGGCGGATTTTTTATTTTCTATTTTTAATAGAAAATAAAAAAGCTAGGCTACCGTACTGCCGAATAGCCCGACCACGAGCATCGCGAGTGGACAGCCCCACATCAAGATTTAATTGATATTGGTTGGAAGTTGAAAACTTCTAACAGCAGAAGTAGCGTGTCAAATGAATTCTTTAGGAATATTGAGCATTTGTTTCTCTAAATCCCAGTCACATGGCTTAAGTTCAATGTCAAACCACTTAATATCAATACTTAACCATTTTCTTCTATATTCCTTAGTTGATTCTAATGTGTAATCTTCATATCCAAATTCAACACCACAACAAGGGCAAATTTCATAAGTTGGTGATTTTCCATCTTCACCCCATGGTGGATCTAGTTGGTGAAATCCACAAACTCTGCAATTATATATACTTGTATTACTCATTGATTATTAATTATTGTCTTAACCAATAGTATATTCCATCAATTGGTCTGAACATAGTTCGTGGAACACCTGAAGAGTTCATTACTGCAAACGTATTAGAACTTGGATGATATTTCAAAATGTCGCCGTTAGGTTTTGTTTTAGTCATTGTTCCTTTTGGGGAATTATGTAAGAAATTCTTAGCTCCTTTTACATATTGCAAAGAATTTGAGAACTCAGGAAATTCTTCAGCATGCTTTATCCAATGATCATATGCATTTTTTACAGAAGATTTTCTGCTAGTGGAAGTCCAAATTCTTCTAGTATTTGATCTCGTAAATCCACCCAGAATTGTTGAATTCTGAGAAGTTTTTGTAGCTGAAGATCTATAAGAAGGTGTACTTCCGGATTTGATTACTTTTGGTCCAAACGCTGTAGCTAGTTCTAGTCCCTTAGTCGTCCCCTCGCTTTCTGAAGCTTGTAGTTTTAGACGTTTATTAATGAGCTAATAAATAAAAGATAGAAACATTCATCCGTAGCTACAAGCTTCGGAATAGCGGAGGCCTCGGAATAGCGGGCGGTAGGATAGGTCTTAAATCAATTCATATTGATTTAGAGAACGGAAAAGCTTGTCTTTCTTATTAATACAAACTATATCTAATATTTCATCTCGACTAAGTTTCGTTAGCTCTTTGAACCAAAAATCAAACCCTCCATAATTCTTAAACAATTCTCCTTTACCATTTTTTGATAAATAGTTTTCGATTTCATTAATAATTTCTATTGAACATTCAGTCGATTTATACAAAGAAATATAATACTTCAACTCCCATATATCTGGCAATTTAATTCTTGATCTCAAATTATCATTGGTTGAAACAATAGAAAGCCAAGAGAGAAAACTAGTCACTTTTACATCTTGGCCAAGATTAAAAGTCAAAAATTCATTCAAAGAATGAACACAATCTTGAATATCACAATCATACGTTAAAGAAAACTGAAAACCAGTTTTACTGAACAACTCGGTCATCAAAAGAGGATAACTTAAACAATCTCTTGCTGTTTTTCCTATGGGCAATCCATATAAAGAATAACAAACAAAATGTGGCCTGTATTTTTCAACCCTAGGCAGTTTTGTTAGCTCCAATCCTATAATTAAAGGGCCTGTAATGCAATATAGTTTATCGACTTTAAACTTAGATAAACCAACGTAATTATCAAGCCACAGCTCGGCAATCTTTCTCATTTATACAATAGTAAAGTAATTATCTGATTTTTCCAAGACTATTCCCAAAACCATCTGTAAGCATTATTGGCAATTCCCAATGATTTGAATATTTATTAAATTGTTTAGTACTCATTTTTAAAGTACCGAATTTATAATCATATATTATGTTGTTAGTGTTACTCCTCGCTGTCTGAATCTTGTAGCTTCAGACGATTATCTTTTTCATTTGATTAATGAATCTAGCCATATCCAGACAAAGTTGCAAACTTTAGTCAACGATTTTCTGTTAAGGTATTGCGTAAGAGCAAAATCGTTACAGGATGGTAAGCGATATCTGAACTCCGAGCGACAGATTAGAACACGAGATGAGTGCTTAATAGCCCACTCTAAAATAAAAAGCCCCTAGAAATTCCTAGGAACTTTTTTAAGTAATGGCAGTCTAGACTTTTTAACTATTATAATTCAGGGGTTATAAAAGTACTCGTAGAAGTTCTCATTAAAAAAGCGCCGTAACCGCCTTCAACGTTAGAATACAACACTACTGGTTCTGCAAATGGATTCCCATCAAAATCACGTAAAGCTCGAAAAGATTGCTGATATAAATATTCCTCTTTTGTTATTGATTTTAAAGTAGTTTTAATTTTATATCCTTCTCCTGGGCTTGGGTTGTCTAGAGCATACTCATCAGAGTTGAATCGAAATGTCACATCTGTCTGACCGTCAAAAGTCAAATCACTTATGACATAATTACGTGCGCCACGGACAAGTATCGGGTCGATATCATTCCAAACATACATTCGATCTGACCAATTACCTACCGTATCTATTAATCGAAATTCAACTTCGTAGTAGTTTTCAACACCCAGCGGGTCATCAAATTGTATCTTCAATTCATCAACATCAAAGCCATCAATACTAACACCTGCATCGTTTTCAAATGTAACGGAATTAAGTGTGACTGGTGCAGGCACAACTTGTGTTGAAGTGACTGTTCCTAAAGTAGAAGAAGTCGCGGTCAAAGTAAATGTCTCTCCTGGTACAGGAGGCGAATTTAAAAAGCCACCATAATTTGGATCTTCTAAAGAAGTATTCGCTATTGGTGCAAATACGACTTCTTGTACACCATCACGACTTAAGGTTACGATTCCTGATTGATATTGTGGTAGGTCATTTGTAAGAGCACCAACGCTATTTGTCAATCCTAAATTTAGGCCAAGATTATCATCATCTACTTTCATATTCATAACGAGTTTTGACTCATGCTCAGGTATATCGATCTCAACAACCTGATCAAAGAAATCATCACTACAACTGATGAATGTGAAAACAAAGAGTAATAAAAAAGAATAGATAGAGTATTTCATTTTATTAAATTTCAAAGCCAAAGGTGAAATAAGGAACTACAGGGAAAAGACTCACCTGCTTAATCACAGGACCGTTTGCATTATTATCTAAATACATAAAAAACGGATTTTTCCTATTATATGCATTATAGGCACCAAGAGTGAAAATTCGTTTCCATCGTTTGTGCTGCTTCGTAAACTCGAAACCGACATCCAATCGATGATAATTTCCTTGTCTAAAGGAGTTTTTGCTTTCGGGGGTTTCAGCAAAAAACGTATCAAAATTATTTCTACGTGGATCTAAAGCGAAGTATGAAGCTTCAGGAAGCGTAACTGCTATCCCCGTTCCATATACCCATGAAGCAGAAGCAGTAATCGTTTTCTGCTTCCCTTTTTTCGATTCCTTATTCATCAATTCATAAATGGTAACAATTGATATATCGTGTCGTCTGTCATATTTGAATGGATATTCCTCACCACCATTTATAGCTGTGTTTTCAAATTGTCTTGTTGACCATGACAATGTATATCCAACCCAACCTGTGAATTTTCCAGTTTTTTTCTGGACAAAAAACTCAGCTCCATAAGATTTTCCAGTTCCACTAGCAACTTTATCCTGCCAATCTGAAAATCCAATAAAGCTTGCCCCTGGTTTATAGCTCACAAGATTCGTCATATTTTTATAGTATCCTTCAATACTAAATTCGTAATCTTTACCAAGCGTCTTGGCGACTCCAAGTGCAGCCTGCCATGATTGCTCTGGCTCAACTTTAGGTGTAGCTGGAACCCACAAATCTGTTGGTAGACCTAGACCTTCATTTGTCAATAAATGGATATACTGTGTCATCATTGCAAATGACCCTTTTATTGCAATATCTCTTGGGGCTAAATAGCGTAATCCCACTCGAGGCTGTACTGAGTGAAATAACTCATTTTCTACAACAAAACCACTGTAATGTAAACCGATATTTGCTTTAAGGGATGTGCCAATAGAAAAATCATCTTCTGCATAGGCTGCATACTCAAAAGCATTTGTTCGTCCACTTCCAAATGTTGTATCGATCAGCGGAATATCTTCAGTGACAGCTACATTAATCGCTCCAGGATCAAACGTATGATAAATACCATTTATACCAAACTTGACCGAGTGATTTGGATCTGGATAGTAATCAAAATCGAGCTTTCCAGTCCAATCATAAATACCACTGAAATACTGAGCTTGAAAACTTTCAATTTCAGTATCATTTCCATCTATAACTCGATCTGATTCAGCTGCAAGTAGATTAAACTTATATCGGCTATAAGTAGCTGTTAAATTACTAAACAATTTATCGTTCCATAGGTGATTCCACCGTAAAGCTGAAGTTGTATTTCCCCAATCGATTCTTGCTTCAAATTCTGACTCATTTCGATCTCCATTTCCATCGGTGTAAACATCTTTTTCTTTAACACCAAACTTATCTTTTCCATTATATACAGAAAGATACAATCGATCACGCTTGCTAAAAATATGATTGACTTTCACATTCAAATCATAGAAATAGGCAACAGGTGTTGCGTCAAAATCAGGATCATCGCTGTTTGCAGCTTTTATAAACGGTCTAGCAACAAGATCAGCATACGTTCGTCTTCCTGATACAATAAATGAAGTCTTGTCTTTCCAAAGTGGCGCTTCGACAGTCAGCTTAGAGGAAATCAAACCAATCGAACCAACAGCTTTGACTTCTTTCATATTACCTTCTTTCATGTTGATGTCAATCACACTACTTAAGCGGCCGCCATATCGAGCTGGGAAGGCTCCTTTCATTAAGGTTACATTACTAATTGCATCAGCATTAAAAACAGAAAAGAAGCCAAATAAATGCGACGCATTATATACTGGAACTCCATCAAGTAAAATCAAATTTTGATCTGGCGAGCCGCCTCGCACATACAAGCCGCTCTGCCCTTCGCCACCAGATTGCACACCTGGCAATAATTGCAAAGCTTTTAATACGTCTGTCTCACCGAGTAGCGCAGGTATTTTTTTGATTTGGCTGATCGGTACTTCGATCACACTCATTTGAGTTTCGTCCTCAAGTTTGACTACATCTTCAGCGACTACTTCGATTGCTTCAAGCTCAGTTGCTCCGCCTAGCGCAAAGTCCATCTCGACATCTTCCGCGAGATAAAACTTAAAATACTTCGTCTCAAAGCCGATATAACTTACCGCAAAAACAACAGAATCTTGAGGAAGCGTCAAACTATAAAAACCGTAGGTATTTGAGCTTGTCCCTTTGCCTGATTTGAGATCAAAGACATTTGCACCGATAAGCTTTTCGCCAGTCTCGGCATCAGAGAGATAACCACTAATTGTGTACTTATCTTGGCCAAAGCTACTTGCAGCAGCTAGACAAAAACACAGAAGTGCAAAAAGATATTTCTTCATGGGGTTGAGTTCTAATGATAGCGAAGGTATTTATTTTTCAATTCGTTTTCCAGGCAATGTTAGACCATTCTGAAGGAGTGTCGCTTGGCTTGCGGGATCTTTACTATTGAGATCAATGTCAAAGACAACTTCCGCTTTTACAATTTTCAAAAAATACTTCGTTTTAGTCTCAGCATATAGTTGAAACGGTTGCTGACCTGTTGCTTGCGCAAAGAGTTTTCCATCCTTTACAAAAACATCAAGATTAAATTCAGGCATAATTTGATAGCGACCTTCCAGTCGTTTTAAGAACGACTCTTCGACCTTAATCGTTGCCTTTGGCATATCAACTTTTATATCTCGTCCATGCAAAATTTTCAACAAATCATTTGCATACTCATTCACCATTGGTCCAGAAGTATTCGCTAATACAACAATAGCAGCATCTTCACTAGGCGAATGAATAAAATATGTCGCTGAACCAAAAATGCCACCGCTATGCTGTAGCGTTTTGATGCTATCAATTTCTGATACAAACCAGCCGTAACTATAATTCTGTTTGACTGGTTTGAAAAAAGCAGCTTTTGATTCTTGAGTTAAAATCTTATCAGTCATCATTGCTTGATGCCACTTGATCATATCAGTACTCGTACTGTATAAGCTCCCTGCAGCCCCTCCCCATGACTCATCAAAATAAGGGGCGGGAATAAATCCATCATCTGTATACACTAATCGAGACGCAAGTTGAGGCACGATTCGATCGCTCGTCACAAGGCCGCTTTGAGTCATTCCTGCTGGCTTGAATATGCGAGCTTCTACAAATTCTTCATACGACATACCCGATACGCGCTCGATGATTATGCTTAACAAAATGTAACCAGTATTCGAATATTGAAATGATTCGCCAGGCTTAAAATTTAAAGGCATGTCTTTAACCAAATCAATCAGCTGCATGTCTGTCATTTTAATATGCATCGAATCCATAAAAAATGATTGATCGGTATAATTCGGTAAACCTCCTGTATGGCTCAGCAGCATTTCGATTGTTACGAATTTTGCTCTATCATACTCTGGCACAAAATCCGTGACGACTTGATCGAGTTTTAATTTTTCGTCTTGAACCAATATCATTGTTGCCGCTGCCGTAAACTGCTTTGTCACAGATGCCAATAAAAAACGCGTATCGCCTGTATTTTTAATTTCAAATGAAGGATTCGCATATCCAAATCCTTTATTGATTAATGTTTCACCATTTTGATACACAGCGATTTGACCATTCATCAAATCATCATATTTCGCGAGATCATCGACATATTTCTGCAAGGCTGCTTGCGTTTTGTCTTGCGCATCTAAACCTTGAAAACAGAATACAGAAGCAAATAGAATAAATAGAGCGTATTTCATAAAAGCATGATTTATTACTCAATGTACATGACTGCTTCGGTTTCGATCCTTTAATTCGATAATCGAAAGTTATTGCTCGATGAACTTAACTTATTTGGGGCTGCCCGCGCCTCATTTTATTTCGTCGCGGTCGGGCTATCCGGCACTCTCTCGGCAAGCCTCGTTCAAACAACGCCTACTATCCCTCAGCCAAGCAGCTATCACGCTTTGTTGGACAAGCGCTGCGGAGTGGTGCGAACGAAGTGAAGCAGACGCCGTAGGCGGCCGAGCGAATAGCAAGCCACGTAGCATAGCGACCGTTTATTCTTCTAGTGAATATTCACTAGAAGAATAAACGGATGGCCCCAATATTTAATAATACTTTTGGTTGGTCAAATACTGCTGCACGTAATCGGTGACACCATCATCAAGATTCGTAAATGATTTTACATAACCAGCAGATCGTAATTTACTCATATCGGCTTCTGTAAAATATTGATATGTGTCTCGAATATCAAGTGGCGTATCAATAAATAAAATCGAAGGCTTAAGTTTCAGCGCAGCAAAAACGGCATTTGTCAAATCCAAAAATGTACGTGCATTGCCTGAGCCAAGATTGTAAATACCTGATGCAATCTTCTGCTCAAATGAAAATAATAATACGTCAACAACATCAAATACAGAAATAAAATCTCGCGACTGATGTCCGTCTTTATATTGAGAATTATGCGAACGAAACAGCTTCATGCTGCCAGTCGTTTGTATTTGATTAAATGCATGAAATATCACACTTGCCATTCGGCTTTTGTGATATTCATTTGGCCCATAGACATTAAAGAATTTAAATCCCGCCCATTGTGGAGGTCGAATGTCCTGGTCGAGTGCCCACATATCAAAATTATGCTTGGACCAACCGTATGGATTTAGCGGCTTGTATTTGCGTATGAGTTTATGCGAGTCAGAATAGCCGTGCTCGCCGCCGCCGTATGTTGCAGCACTCGAAGCATATAACAATTGTATTTGATGCTTCGTACAATATTCCCAAACTCGCCGTGTGTAATCGAGATTTAAGATATTAAGTAAGCTTGTATCTTGTTCAGTAGTATCTGTTCGAGCTCCGAGATGAAAAATAGCTTGCGGCTGCTGAGTCAAATCTTTTAACCAATTAAAGAATTCTCCTCGATCAATTTTCTTGACAGCTTTTGCTTCAAGATTTTTATTCTTTAACTCGTTTGAAAAATCATCGACTGCAATAATATCTTGATAGCCTTCTTTTTTGAGACGGCTGACCATGCAGCTGCCGATAAAACCAGCAGCTCCTGTGACGATTATAGGTTTATGATGAGCGATCATCGAATAATTACAAATTGTTGAACACCTATTTGTTCGCCAGTATTATTTATCAATGATAAATAATAACTTCCTTGCTGTAAAGTTGAAACATCAATTTGCGAATTAAATGCTTGATTCAACACAAGTCTACCATCAGCTGAAAATATATTGATTGATACATCTTGATGTTTACTTTCGTCAACTTCAATTTGTAAACGATCATTTACTGGATTCGGGAACACTGAAAAATCAACTTGATTAATTGAATTTGTGCTTGTCGTTACTTGACGCTCACCACCGGTTACAACGCGCATCATGATCGCACCTTGCACCGTTAGCGGAGTCCAACCACCACCAACGTTAAAAAATTGATTTTGACTGCGATCATAATTTTTATCAAGACCAACAATGATTGGAGTTGAAGAAGGGCTTGCCTGCTGAAAAGCGATATACACATCTGTATTTGCAGGAACATATTTTACGCTATCACCGAGTGAATATGTCGTTATTCCATTAAATTCATTTGTGTAAACTGGTCGCTCAAAGTTCTCCTGATAAATAGGCGTACTATTTAAATCGTTATAGTAGATTTTGATATTAAAGAGCTGTAACGTTTGATCGCCGTAGTAATGCGGAAAATGCAATTGAATTGCTTGAATACTATCGGCTACATTAAAATGATATTTCGTCGCAAATTGAGATCCAGCTGATCCACCTGCGCCAAATGCCACTATCCCACTCTCCGCACTTCCGTCATCTTGAGCGAAGTACTCTTTAAATACCATTTCAAATTGTGCTTGATCATTATTCGTAACAAGCGGAGAGATTGGCGTTTGCCCTGTATTTGAAAATGAATAATTCATCACCAGTCGAGCACTATCAACACCTAATAAAATCGAACTAATTGAAGAAATAAAGCTGCTTAAATCAGAAGCATTAATTGGTTTGTCTACAGTAATTGCATAACCTGCTTCGATATTTCCAAGTGCAGTAGGAGCTGTATTGTCAGTCAAAATTGAAGTCGTCATATAAGAGCCACCACTGATTGATTCTGTGACTTCGAGTTGGCGTGTGAAAATTTCTTCAGTACTTGGAAAGTGATTCCATAATCCAAATTGAAGTGAATCATAAATTTCTGCTGTTTCATTTCCTTCAAAATGCCGCCATGGCATTGCCGTATAATTTTTAAGCATTGATTGCGGCGGCTTTGTCCATGCGATATCATCATTAAATGGATTATTAATAAATCGATTATCATCTACAAAGACGTAGTCGATATTCCAGATATCTTGGATGCCTTGCAGTGAGCCAAATTTGCGGAAGCGAAATTGGAAATTGTTATGGAAAAATTCAGCTTGGTCAATTGCCGCACTGACAAAGAAAAATGGTGTGAGCGCATTTGGATTACTTCCTAATGTATCACCTCCAAAAGCAGCAACTTTTACCCAAGTATTCGAATTATCTAAAAACTCGATAAATAAACTGTCAGCATCTTCAGGTCGATCGCCTAAACCGCCACGCTGCAAGTAGCAGCTCATCACGATATTATCCGCTGCTGTCATCCCTGCGAGCGGAAGACGTTTTGATGTCAGAATATCAGTCTGTCCATATCCCTGAAATTCATTGTACGGAAATCCATCAGCTGCAAGTCCGTCGAGAGTTGCCATACCGAGCGAAGGCGCTTGATCCGACATAGTATTATTGATAAACGCGAAATTGTCTGACCACAGATTCGCGTCTGGATAAATCTGGCTGCTAGAAAAATCATCAAAAAATGGAAGTGACGTTGAGCCAGGCGTAATTTCAAATTGTACGAGTGTTGTCAAACATTGAGTTGTCGTATCAGGTAGCAAATAACAGACTTCCATACAATACTCTTCTACGCCTGTGAAGTTGCCTGCTGTGTAGGTCAAGCAATCATCTACCAAAATAGCAGATCCAAAAACTGGAAATGAGCAGCCAATATCTGTAATTGATACAACCGTGCCTACGACTGCATTTGTATCGACACAAGCTGTCGCCGTTGCATTGACTGCAAGCTGTACAGTCAAGGTGTCATCATTGGTCATTGCACGAGCTTGCTCAAAGCTTCTATAATCTGCAGGTGCAGATGTAAGTTCTTCAAAAGCTGATTGCAATACTGGATTGCCCGAGAGTGGTACTTCGAGTACTTGAGCAGATAAAGCATTGCCAACAAGGCAGAAACACATCAAAACGAAAAAACGCATCATAATAAAAAGTCTGCTTGCGGCAAATCAAAAACCATGCAGCCAATGAATGGCTGCAAGCGAAATGCACAAATCAATTAGTATTGAGGAGAAGAATCAAATCCAGATTGACCTCCTTCGAGATTGAGATCATCACTATTGACAACTCGATCTGGCGTAAAAAAGAGAATAAATTGATCGCCCATAAAGGCCTGTATGAAAGGATCATAAGAAGGCTCTTGGCGATAAATGTAGCAATTGGCTGTATCGGTGACTGAGGTTACTTGATCACTACCGACTAGAAAAACATTCAATGATTTATTCTCCAAAATAAATGTTGCTTCATCAACTGTCTTGCCGACTAAAGCAGGTATTGCAACAGCATTTCCGCGACCTTTCGATACGATGACATTGAGCGTTGCTCCTTTGGGCAGCTGAATCGATTTGTCTTTCGAGAGTTTTTTACTATTGTAAAAAACCTCGAGAATCTGTCCTTCAGTGTTTGCCATATCAAAGACTTCATCCTTGATTTTGACATAGATACCTTTCTGCTTCAAGATTCGCTCAGAGAGCTTCAGATCAATGCCCCAAATCATATCGCGAGGCAGCGTCACCTCTGTTGGTATGACTTTATTGACTGTCAAGTAAATCGTACGATTTGACTTGACTTGCATTTTGGCCTCAGGCGACTGCGAAAGAATATACAATGGCGGCTTATCAGGAAAATAATATGAGCTATCAACCACTTTGTATTCAAAAGATTTGCCTTTAAGTAGCTTTTCGGCTTGCTCAATTGTCAGACCTGTCAAATCTGGTGTCGCTGATGACTCACCATGACCTGTATACATCCGCAGCCCAAAATAAAGAATCAAAAAGCCGATCAGCAAGACTCCAAGGAGCAAGACAAGGTTCCGAAAGAACACTTTATTCGAAAAAAAGGCAAGAATCTCTAGACCAGCACGGCGCAATTTGCTCATACAATAACGATGTAATCGAGCCGCTAAGGTACGCCCTTCTCTCGAATCGATAGACTCACCAGTAGCCGCTTCGTACATGCTTTTGCATCATCCATACATCAGAAAAGTTGAATAATAATGGGCATCCGCAGCGACGCTGCGGCGGGCTATCCTCCTGAGAATTCGGGATGCGGCAGTACGGTAACCTAGCTTTATGCCATAATCCATGCACTTAAGTACATGGTAATTTATGGCATAAATCCACTCGCTACGCGAGTGCTGCCTTCTATCCCTATGCCAAGGAGCAGCTCGGACAAGCGCTGCGAAGTGGTGCGACCGAAGGGAGCAGACTCACGTAGTGAGGCCGAATGAATAATGAGCCACGAAGCATAGCGACCGCGCCGAAGGCGCGGATGGCCCAAATTGAACACTATCTTTTTTTACGGCGCTGGCGTGCTCCAAACATTTGCTCACCTTGCTTCATGCGACGTTCTTCTTCGTTCATGATGCCGATGAGGAATTGGATCATGCCGACGATGCTTAAAAACACGAGCATCCCAATAAAGAATGTGAAGTAAATCCAGCGATAAAAACCGGCTTGATCGATGCTGAGTCCGCTCAAGAGCCAAGCAGCGGCTGAATTGCCCGCTGCGAGCAGAATAAATGCGACAATCGACCAGAGGACATAATTTTTGGGACGATCTGGCGAAAATCTATAAACGCTATTGACGATGGCGTAAAATAAAAGGAAAGCGGCAGCGCTCATCCATGGAAATGTCTGTCCGACTTTGATGAGACCAATTGCACCCACTGCTTTACCTGCAAGCATTATCAAAACTGCTGCAAAAATGAGTAAGACCGCTTGGACGATCGGATTTGCGGTTCGCTTGGTCAAGGTGTCTAGCATGCTCAATAGATGATCTAGTTTGAGAATGCAAAAGATGGCAGAATGTTCACGCGTGAAGTGAATTCTAGTCTTTTATGATAAATGCGCCTTGGTTGTAATCGGTACGGAATAGTTGAAGCATTCCGTTTGCCTTATCGCAATCGACTTGTGCTCCTACCCGCGTCAATCCACTTGACAATGATTTGCTCCAAGGAGTAAATCCGTCATCATTGAGTTTGTCTTTAAGATTTTGGACATTGGCTGCGCTTCCAAATGCGCCGAGCGCAATCACGCAATCGCTCGTGATTATCGTCTGCTCAAGCGATTCATCTTCAATAATTGATTCTGGGCTTGGCTCGGGCATTTCTTTGATGACTGGCTCTGGAACTTCAGGTACTGCTATTTGCTCGGGTTCAAACGCTGGCTCTTCCACTTCGCTGGGAATATCGGAATCGAGGTCTTCATCATCTGTTATAAGAAGATCAGCATTTGTAGTCATCTCTTCATCTGACAAATCATATTCTGGTGTATAAGAATCTGATTCTTCGAGGAGACTAAGGTCAGGTTTTTCGATTTTTGAAATTGGAGCTTGAGCACCTGCTTCAGCTACTGAACTAAGGTCTGCACCTTGTTGCATTGAAATATAAATGGCTACAAAACCTACAATGACGATCGTAGCCAAGGCTGCGGCAAGCGGTTGCCATTTAATTGAGGATGATTGTTTGACAGGAACAAGCGGCTTCGCTTCTGGCGCTTTGGTTTTTGCAATAGCTGCTTCTGTTATTTCTTTCTTTTTGGCAGTACGGAGTATCGGATAGCTGCTGATACTTGGTAAACCATAGCTTTCTATCTCAAAATTGGTTGAGAATGGGCTAAAGACGAGTTTGTTTTCTTGATTACGATGTAGGCGTCCGACTTGATCGATGCTGGTTGAGCCGAGTTGATCAAGTTGTTGCTGGAGCTCGATGACAAAATTTTCAACAAGCTGCGAAGCTTCCGAGAAGCTCACGCCTAAATCTTGCGCAACGACATCAGCAATTAGACCATCATGATGTTTGAGCTTTGGATTGAATGTCAGCTGACGCGACGGCGGCCTAAGTTGTCCTTGGACTCGATCGATCTGTGCTTCGACATAATTGCTCACAAATCCTCCTAGTCCTGGCACGACGACACAGTCATTGTGCATTAGCAGAGGAGAAATGTAAGATTGAATCGTACGCATTAGGTCGCAAAGTTAGCTCAGATTATAGTTTGATTATGACGCCTCCGAGAAGAGTTATACCAAATTGTTCGTAACGATAGAAATCTGGCGCTTTCGAATTTGTCAAATTATAAGCTTCTGCAAAAGCTGATATTTTTGGTGTAATTGAATAGGACGCACCAAGATTGACTTGAAATCTTGAATTGAGGTTTTGCTCTAGATTATTTTCATCAAGGTATTTTCTGCCAGATCTGACTTCTATTTCTGCTCGACCAGTCAATTTCTTGTACGTGTAAGTCGCATCCAACTTGCCTTCAAAAACAGGAAGATGCCAGGCTTGCGCAAGTGAATCGAGATTGTAGATATTATAGTCTAGGCTTCCAATGACAGTCAGGTTTTTGATTGGCTGCACAGTTAATGCTGTCGTTGCTTTGATTTGTCGACCATCATCATACTGGACATTGAATTTCCTAAAATCAGTTGAATCCGAATTATAGGTAGCGAGATTTTTCAAAAAGCGATGCTCGCCTTTCAATTCGAATCCAACGCCTTTTACTTTGCCTCTAAAGCCTAGATATTGAGCATTGACAGTCGTGTTGCGGAGTTGAATGTCTGATCTGACCCAAGGGCTATATTGAGTTTGTTTTTTTAATGATGAAGGCGCGACGTCTCCATTCCAGCCCGCAAAAGCAACAAGTTGGCTTCCTGCTACATTGACTAAAAATTCTAAATCTGGAATAACCTGCACTTGACTACCATCTAGAAAAACACCTGCACCAATTTTGGCTTTAAAGCGTTTTTGGTGAAACTCGAAATTAGGATGAAGTCCAAGTGCATTCAGTGTAGTATCAGTGCTGCTTGCGAGATGATTTGTTACGCCAAAATGGATTTTATGTTTGTCTGCAATCCACTTATACAAATTGAGCCCTGCAAGTACACCAGTCTCACCATAGTCAAATCGATCATTTAATCTATAAGCATCAAGTTCAGCAGAATATCCAAATCCTTTATCGTCGAGTTTGGAATTACTCAGACCTATTCCCCCACGTAAAGTCAAAAATCGTTGTTTGGAATCATCTTCTACAAATGTTGTATCCGATTCATTAAATCCATAATAGAATCGATTTTCGAGATCAAATCCAACATCTGCTTTAAGTACAGCTTTATCAAACGCATATTGTCCATTGAGCGTGGCGCTTGACTCAGAGAAACGCTGGAACAATCGTTTTGCTTTAGCTGATTCGTGATGCAGTTCAATACCATATCCAAATTTTGATTGATCTAGATTAGAATATCGAATATCTGCATAAGGTCGCAATGGTGTACCAAAACCAAGTTTTGCCCAAAATGGGTATGCTTTTGCCGGCTTTCTTTTTCCAATGGCTACAGGGCGAATTGTTGGAGCTTCGTAAGTAACATCCAGTGATTTAGATTGAACGTCATAGATCAAGGGTTCTTGCTTTGTTGGTTCTTCAGGTGGATCAGGCGTTAAGTCAAGTTTTTTGACATCACCGATTGTTTCTTGGAATCCTGTGATTACTTCAACGCTTTCATCTGGTTTTTGAGCATAGCTGCTTGCAGCAAAAGCAACTAGAAAGAAACCGAGAAATATGTATTGACTAATTATACGAGTATTCATTATTCCGTTATTTATTCGTCTTCAATTGGTTTCTCTAATTGAATATCGTCTGATTCGTCTTCTGTAGGACGAACTTTGGATTGAGCTTGAATTCGTTTTCGTACATTCCGAAGTAGATCCTTTGCTTCTTGTCTCACTTCATCTTCATAAGTATATTTTTCAAGAAGTGTTTTAAGCATTGCTTCAGCATTTAATAATTCATCTTTCTGTATGTACAGAATACTTATTAAAATACCAATTTTTGCCTTCCAATATAAATCTGACATACCAGGAAAAATGGAAGCTGCTTTTTCGAACGAACCATCATAGTCTCGCTTATAAAATTGAATGTAAGCCAAATTATAGCCTGCCTCATACTGCCAAGTTTGCTGTGCTCCTTTTTCTACAATTTCAAAATTAAGTTTTGCATCCTCAATTTTATTTTCTTGCATGTACAAGCGCCCTAAATATAAATGCGTCTCGTTTCGGACATCTTGATCGAGATCATCAGAACTAAAGATGCGATTGGCGACAGGCGATATTTTAGAAACATCATTATTAAAATAAGCCGAACGAATCATTGTAAGTCGAGCGGCATTTCGCTCTGACTCACTTGAGGCTGATCGTTCATATATTTCAGCATAGGTGTATGCTTTAGAAAACTGCCGTGAATCATAGGCTATACGCGCGGCTTGTTTTGAGCCGCTAGAGAGATATTGACTATTACCTCTACTTACGAGTGCTTCATAATCTGCTAGTGCGGCGAGAGAATCTTTTGGAACAATATACTCGTAGCTTTTAGCGCGTTTGTACAATGCTTCTATTGAATAAATACCATTTGAAAAATTATCTAAGTACGTTGAAAAGCGTGTTATTGCTGCTGAGTATTCTCCTCGTTCGTACATATTCTTAGCGGTATAAAATGACAATGAGTCTTGTAAGACTACTGTCGCATTCATTCCAATAGATTGTAGAAACGAAATGTACTCAGAAGTATTACCATTTTCTGTGTATATCATTTCAAGCGCTTGACGTGCACTTTCAGATTCATCTGGACTGGGATTATTTTTGAATACATCTTTGTAATAACCAATTGCTAAATCCTCTTGATCTAAATTATAAGAAGTTAAGCCTGCTTTTATAAGAACTTCGTTTTTTAAAGGCGAAGAAGGAAAGCGCTGCAAAAAAGACTGAAGTGTTTGTAAAGATTTCCCTTTACTATCGATTAGTCCTTCAATAGATGCCTGCTCATACAATGCATCATCAGCGTAATCGCCTGGCGGCTGCTGAGATGCTATTTGCTCATAGTACAATAAGGCTGTAGGTAAATTATTTTGTAGTTTCTCTACACGAGCAAGTCTAAATAATGCATACTCTTTCCCTAGTCCATCGAGACGAACGACGCGTTCATAACTCGCTTTTGCGCTCGGGATATTTTGCATCAATAAATGCATATCAGCGAGCCGCACTACAGCATCTGGGAATATACGTTGTTTAATAGCTGGATCCTGTGATCGCCGTTTTTCAAAACCAGAAACAGAATTATCAAAAGCTCGAAGTGCAGCAGAATAATTTTTATTTTCAATTTCAGTATACCCGATGATGTAATTCGCCATTGGAATACTGCTTTTTATTGGTAGTTGAGATAAGTTACGAGCAGCTGGTAGATATTTATTTAATGCTTGATTGCTTGCAGCATAATTTTTCATTCGATAATCTGCATCACCTGACCAAAATAAAGCAAGTGCTTTTGTTGTCGGATCATGCGGCTCTTTCAATGACAAAATAAAATGAGATTTTGCTGCCGCATACTTACGTTCCGCAAATAATTCAATTCCTTTCCGGTACGCAACGATTTGATATGTCTCTCTCAGGTCTAGTGTTTTATTTGGGATAGACTCAAGAACATCAAGCGCAGATGAATAATCTTCTGTATTTAAAAATAAATTCGTCAGTAATCGTTGCGATTCAAGATAATACGGAGATGAATTATCAATTGTAGAAAGAACTCCAATAGCATCAGTTGTGTATCCGAGCTCGGCAGATAATTTCCCATATTGAAACTCAGCTTCTTTTTGAACTACTGGATCGTAGTTCATTCCTTTTGCTCGTTCGAAAGCAATGCGAGCTGCAGGGCGATTATTTTTCTGAAGTTGAATTTCTGCAAGCGAAAACATTGCTGCTTGCCCCATTTCGCTTTCAAGCAATGACAACTGCTCATAATTCTCTAAAGCAGCGTCATACTTCCCATTTTGAAATTGAGTTTGAGCAAGTAAATAAATTTCATCCTCACGCATATTTGACGATTGACTCGCGTAGGCTTCAAGATGAGGCAATGCTGCTTGAAAATTCTTCTGCTCATAATACGATTGCCCTACAAGCTGATGCAATTCTTTTTGATTCAATACACCAGTTTTGCCAATGAATGGCTCGCCATAAGAAATGACCTCATCATATTTCTTTTGAGCAAATAAAATCTGTGAGATATAATACGGTACAATTCGACTATATTTTTTTGACGTTTCTACTTTTTTAAAACTTGTCAAGGCGGCATTGTAATCTTCCTCAAAAAATTCGATAATACCGTAATAGTAATTTGACGGATAATAATATTGAGATTTTATTTCTTTAACCTGTACAAATGCTTTTTTTGAAGGCGCAAATTTCTTTTTAACAAAATTGGCATAACCGAGCATGAAGTAGTATTCAAGCTGCTCCTCATTGGTCAAATTGCGAGTATCGACTCCATCCAAAAACTGAATAACTTGATCATTCTTTGAAGTAGAAAAATAATAACGCCCCATTTCAAAGCTCGCTTCAGATGCGATAACTCCGGGTTGCTGTTCACGTATAAATTCGAGAATTCGTTTTTCGCTATCAGGCTGCTTTAGTCGCACTCCGCAAACTGCCGAGCGGAATTTTGACATCGTTTTTATGTATTCACTTTGCCCTTCATGCGCAGCGCGATCATCGTTGATGACATGATCAAATTCTTGCTGCGCTTGGCCAAAAAGGCCTTCACCAAAGAAATATTCGCCGAGCTCAAAATGCCGTTGCCAATCAATAAAAACTGATTGCTCTTGAGCGGACAAGGATGCACTACCAAAAACAAAACAGACTGACAAAACCAGAACTAAACGAATCAAAAATTTCTGAATCATATTCATACGACAAGGATAACGATAGAAAACGACTGACTAGTACGCAAACATATTGGACTTCGAGCTTGTTAAACACAGAAGTATGCGCAAATTAGCTTTTTTTGTAGTAGTTGCTTTTCTTTTTGCCCAATGTGCTGACCCGCCAGCCGCTGACCAATCGCATCTTTATGATATCGAGCACACATCAGATCCAAGTGAACTCTATTTTAAGAATGTGCGTCGGAGCAAATATTATCTACTTCCATCCAAAGATCAACGCATACAAGAGTACAAGCATAAAAAATGGGTTATCACAAAAGAACGCCCTCAAATCATCCCCCACATTTTGATCAACAAGCATCGAGACAAAGCTCATTTGATGCTTAACACAAATAGTTATCCGACTCTACACGAGCCGATGATATTACGAGTCATATCACTACAAGACACAACTCTCTATACACATCAGTATCCTGTCAAAAAACAGATGGCACTCGCGGTCAAACTTGATCAAGCCCTCCAACTCCAATCAAGACTTTCGATCATGCAGCGCGATAGCACATTTGTCGATGTACTCAATAACTCAGAAGACCGATCTCCATTTGGTACGACTATGCGTGACTATCTCAGGTTGATCGAATTTGACCGAAAACTGGAGAAAGAATCCCTTTTTGATTCACTTTGAGTCATTTTATTTGATAGGAGTGTCAATGAGGTGCTGCCCTCGCTTCGCGAGGTCGGGCTATTCAGCAGCTCGCTATTCGCTCGGCTGCTACGCATCCGCCCTACGGGCGCTGCTTACTATCCCTCAGCCAAGCATTTCTGATAGCAAATCTCATAAGAAGATGCTTGGACAAGCGCTGCGAAGTGGTGGCG
>JAHDHF010000201.1 GCA_020631455.1 Saprospiraceae bacterium | reverse complement strand
GGACAAGCGCTGCGAAGTGGTGGCGATAGCCAGATGCGAAACGTAGTGAAGCAGCCGAGCAAACAGCGAGCCACGAAGCAAAGCGGCCCGTTCTTTTTTCTAGTGAACGTTCACTAGAAAAAAGAACGGGATGGCCTATAAAAAATAATTTAATCAACAAGATCGAGATCAATACGGCGACGCTGAAGGTCAACATCTTTTATCGAGACCATGATTGTGTCGCCTACAGAGTACACCTGCTTGGAGCGTACACCCTCGACGCGATAGCCGCCCGCTTTTTCGCGGAATGGCTCGTCGAGATCACGGAAGGCAACCATACCTTCGGCAAAAACTTCGATCAGCTGCACATACATGCCATGATCTGAGAATCCCGTGATCATGCCCTCAAACTCGCTTCCGACATGATCGTTGAGGTATTCTGACTGCTTGAATTTGACGCTTTCCCGTTCAGCTTTTTTGGCTGATCGCTCCATGTCGCTGATGTGATTGCATTGCTGCTCGAGTTTGGCTTTATCGGTGCGATATGATTTCTCGAGATTTTTGTCAAGCAATCGATGCGTCAAGACATCTGCGTAGCGTCGTATCGGCGATGTAAAGTGCGAGTAATTCTGAAAGCCCAATCCGTAGTGTCCGATATTGTCAGTTGTGTACACAGCTTTCGCCATCGTGCGGATTGCGAGCGGAAGCAGCAGCTCAAGCTCAGGTCGCTCTTGCGCGGCATCAGACAATTTATTGAACGAATTACGAATGCTCTGTGGCGAACCAGGATCAATCGAGAAACCAAGTTCGCGAGCAAAAAGAGATAAATCAACAACGCGATCGGTGTCAGGCAAATCGTGAATCCGATAGACAAACGGAATCGGCTTTTGTTCGTCTTTGCCTTTCTTGTCTATGAATGTCGCGACCTCGCGATTGGCAAGCAGCATAAAATCCTCGACGAGCATATGCGCGTCTTTGCGTTTCTTGAGGATGACGCTTGTCGGTTTGTTGTTTTCGTCGAGCGTGAACTTGACTTCCTTGCTTTCGAGCGAAACACTGCCATTCTTAAAGCGACGCTTGCGAAGCATGTGCGCTACGCGATTGAGCTGCTGCAAGTCTTTAGCAAAATCGCCCTCGCCAGATTCGATGCGCTCTTGTGCCTCCTCGTATGTGAAGCGCCGATCAGACTCGATCACCGAGCGTCCAAACCAGCGATTGGTGATTTGCTTGTTGTTATTAAACGTAAAGACAGCTGAGAAAACGAGTTTTTCTTCATTTGGTCGCAGGGAACAAATACCATTACTCAGGCGCTCAGGCAGCATCGGCAAAGTTCGGTCGACGAGATAAACACTCGTACTGCGACGATAGGCGTCTTTGTCGAGTGGCGTGCCTTCTTGTACATAATGAGCGACATCAGCGATGTGTACACCGATCTCAAAGCTGCCATCATCGAGATGTTGGAAGCTGATCGCATCATCAAAATCTTTGGCATCGACAGGGTCGATTGTGATCGTCGGCACTTTGCGCATATCGCGACGCTTGGCGATTTCTTCTGGCGTAATACCAGCTTCAAGTGCTTCTGCTTGGGCCGCAGCATCAGGACTGAACTCGAGTTCAAAGCCTTGATCTACAAGTATGCTTTGCATCTCAACTTCATGTGAGCCGGCTGCTCCAAGCACATTCTGGACTTCACCCTTTGGCGAGCGATTATTTTCGTCATGCCATTTGATGATTTTGACGATCACTTTATCGCCGTCTTTTGCTTCACCGATATTTGGAAGCTGCACCATGATATCGACAGGCATATTCACTTTGTCAGGTACGACAAAGGCGTACTTTTTCAAGACACTAATTGTCCCAATAAATAAATCCGTCTTGCGATTGAGTATTTCGACGACTTCTCCTTCTGGCCGTCGCGATGATCGTTTCTGATAGCGATATCGTACTGAGACAAGATCACCGTCAAGCGCAAAATTGAGTTTTGATGCTGACACAAAAATGTCATCATCTAACTCATTCGTCAGAATAAATGCTGCACCATTGCGCGTCATATCGACGCGACCTTCAATCGTTAGTCTAGACGAATGTTGCTGCTTATTATTCCACTTAAACTTGTAATTAGGCATTGCGACGAGCACAGCATCTTCGCTTAAGTATTCGAGTGCGGCGTGCACAGAGTCTTTGCTATTACCGAGGCCGAGTAGTCTGATGACTTGCTTCGCATTAAATCGAACTTTCGGATTTGCTTGAAGCAATTTTCGTATTTCTTGTCTTAAGATTCGTTGCGGGAGTTTTCCCTGCTTTTTAGATTTCATAAATTCTGTTGAATAAAATTGAAGCCACCATTGTGACTTTTTAATGAAAGACTGACGTCTTAAAAATGCACAAGAAATGAAGATTGTATTCTATCTATCTTGAGCAATATTGTTTTTAATTGATGGTATAACCATCATCACCCCTTCAAATGTTCCCAATGGATCAAAATGACTTAATCGAAATGATGCAAGGCCTGATGAGCAACCAAGTTGTCTCTCAGCTCAGTAATAATGTTAATGCCAATCAAGAATCAACAGAAACAGCGATGAGCGTTCTCATCCCGACGATGATTGGTGCGCTCAATCGCAATGTCCAATCTCCTGGCGGCGCTCAAGCACTCATGAGCGCACTTGATGCCGATCATGACGGTAGCATTCTCGATGATCTCGCAGGCTGGATGGGCCAAGGCGGACAACAAGCAGACCCATATCGCAGTGCTGGCATCATCAAGCACTTGTTTGGTGATCGCGAAGAAGTCGTTGCTGATCAAGTCGGCAATATGGCTGGAATGGATCGCAACAGCATCATCCAATTGATGATCAAACTTGCTCCAGTCATTCTCGGTATGCTTGGTAAACAGCGCAACACAAATCAAGGCGGTCAAGGTCTTGATATCGCGAGCTTGATCGGCTTACTCAACAACTCGACTCAGCGACACGAGCAGCGCACCAGTAATAATCTTTCAGGATTCATGCGCCTCCTCGATCGTGATGGCGATGGCAATCTCTCTGGCGAAGCTGCTTCACTTGCAAAGACATTCCTCAAAGGATTTTTTAAGCGCTAGTAAAATAATGGGCCATGCTGCTCCTCGACGTCGCAGCA
>JAHDHF010000200.1 GCA_020631455.1 Saprospiraceae bacterium | reverse complement strand
AACCTTGATGAACTTACACAACAAGCCATAGAACTCATTGAAAAACACAAACAGCCTGTACACTTTGGTGGAATTTCTATGGGCGGAATGGTCTCTATACGGCTCGCCATATCACGACCAGATCTTGTCAAATCACTCATTATCATGAATTCGTCTGCTGCCGATCAAAAACGATCCATCAAGTTCAGACTCTTTGAATGGTATGTTAGCATCTTCGGTTCGAAGAATATTTTAGGTTATGTAATGCCGCATGCATTTAACAAAAGATGGCTCAACAAGTCAGAAAACAAAAACGCAAGACTCAAAGCAGAGAGAATCATCTCTACGAATCATAAAAACGTATCAACAGCAATTCACGCCGTCGTATTTCGTGATGATATTCGTGATCAACTTCACAAAATCAAGGTCCCAACACTTGTCATAGGTGCTACTGATGACAAAACACTACCAGTCAAACGAAGCCGCGAAATTGCCGAGCTCATTCCAAATTCTCGCTATATCGAGCTTCAAGACATAGGGCACATGACCTGCATCGAAAATCCTAAACTCATCGCTGATCTCATTTCGACATTCATTGACGAAGTAGAATCTAGCAGCTTTCAACCAGATTGATTGTTTTGCGTTGTAACCTTGCAGCCCATGAAAAACAGAACCCTTTTTACAGTCGTCGGAATTATACTCTTCCTTCTCGGAATGTTCGCAATCATTATCCGACTTGTCGGAGTAAAATTGATGTTCTTATCATGGATGGATAGCGCAGGCGCACTTCTCGGATTTGTTGCCGAAGTCTTAATGATTGTTATTGGTTCTGCCCTCTTGACACTTGCTTGGGGCAAATGGAATGATACAGACGAACCTGATATCTCGATCCAATAATTTCTTTCCTAGCGGCGGCGACCTCCACGACGAGCATTCGGCATACCTGGCATGCCCGGCATATTGCCTTTACTCATCATGTGCATCATCTTCCGCATTTGGTCAAACTGTTTCAAAAATTGATTAACCTCAGCGATCGTATTACCACTACCATAAGCGATACGGCGCTTACGACTGGCATCGAGTAAGCCTGGATTACCACGCTCTTCAAGCGTCATCGACTGTACGATAGCTTCTACTTTATTAAATGCATCATCATCGATATCAATATCCTTGATCGCTTTGCTCATCCCAGGAATCATTCCGACAAGCTGCTTGATATTTCCCATTCGCTTGATCTGATCGAGCTGCTTCAAGAAATCATTAAAATCAAATTTATTTTTCTTGATCTTGCGCTCAAGCTCCTTCGCTTCCTTCTCGTCAAATTGCTGCTGAGCACGCTCAACAAGACTGATGACATCACCCATCCCGAGGATGCGACTTGCCATACGATCAGGATAGAAAATATCAAGTTGTTCAAGCTTCTCTCCAGTAGAGATAAACTTAATTGGCTTACCAACTGTAAATCGAATTGACAAAGCAGCACCACCACGCGTATCACCATCAAGCTTCGTCAAAACGACGCCGTCGTAATTAATACGCTCGTTGAATGCCTTTGCAGTATTGACGGCATCTTGACCAGTCATACTATCCACCACAAAAAGTGCTTCAGTAGGATTGATGCCGTTTTTAATAGCTTCGATCTCGTTCATCATCTCCTCATCGACAGCGAGACGACCAGCAGTATCCACGATCACGACATCGTGGCTATTTGCTTTTGCATGTGCGATCGCATTTTGAGCAATTGTTACAGGATCTTTAAGCTCTTCGTCCTTGTAGATCGCAACACCAATTTGCTCCGCCAAAACAGTCAACTGATTGATGGCAGCAGGACGATACACATCACAAGCCACGACGAGCGGCTTCATACTTTTCTTCTCCTTGAGATATTTAGCGAGCTTACCCGTAAATGTCGTCTTACCAGATCCTTGCAGACCAGCGATCAAGACAACACCAGGTTTGCCCTTGACATTGATTCCGACGGATTGGCCGCCCATAAGAGCCGTCAATTCATCTTGTACGATCTTGGTCATCAACTGACCAGGCGAGACGCTCTTGAGTACATTTTCAGTACCGAGCGCTTTCTCCTTGACGCGATCCGTAAAGTCCTTTGCAATTTTATAATTGACATCGGCAGCTACCAGCGCGCGGCGTATTTCTTTGACCGCCGAAGCGATATTAATCTCAGTAATCGTACGCTGGCCTGTCAGCGATTTAAACGCGCCATCGAGGCGATCAGATAAATTATCAAACATAGTCGTGAACTCAAGTCTTGAGTAGAGCGCGCAAATATACAGAGATCAAAAGTGTTTGATGTGGGGCATCCACCACAATCTGCAAGCAGATCATGTGGCGGCGGGCTATCCGCAGTACGGTAGCCTAGCCGCGCTCATACTTCGCGCGTCCGCTCACTACGTTCGCGCTGCTCCTATCCCTATGCCAATTTAATTTTTGTCATCGCGCAATTGATGCTCGATCTCACACATCACTATTACTTTAACCCCGCTGTCTGAAGCTTGTAGCTTCAGACGATTATTGTTTTGCAATTAATTAAAGCTAGAATATTCATCCAAAGTTACAAGTCCATATAACCTTCCATGAAATCTAATGGATCAATATAATCTTGATTTAATTTAGTCAACAAACTAGTAGCCAATTCAGAATACCCTTTCATCAAGATTGGGTCAGTCAAAAATTCATAATAAGAATTTGTATCTACAATTTTTAAAACACCACTTAAACCTTCAAACGAATCAATAAAATCTTCGTCAACATCTACATTAATCTCTTTAAATAGATACAAGAAACTTTGATCATTTATATCACGTAATCGAATAATAGCCTCTGCAAACGTCATTACATCTTCCTTATGATATTTTCCGATATCGGAAGATAAAATCATGAGTATGAACAGCATTACCTCGTAGTGAAATTTTAGTATTTTTTCATCCATAACATTAATCTTTGAAATCCGAAAAAGATGACGCCCTCGATGTCTGAAGCTTATAGCTTCAGACGATTATTGATTAGTTGACTTATGGAAACAAAGAATATTCATCCGAAGTTGCAAACTTTGGATAGCGGAGTAAATCGCAGAATTTGGATGCTTCATTGCATTCAGCATGACAAAAGAAAACAGGTGTTTTCTTTTGTCTAAA
>JAHDHF010000199.1 GCA_020631455.1 Saprospiraceae bacterium | reverse complement strand
AGCATAGCGACCTTTTTCTATTTCGTTTAAAAACCCATCCTAAATCCTTCCTTCAAAAAGTAAAGGACTTTCTAATAAGTATTTCAATTAAAAGAGAAATAGAAAAAGGGTGGCCCCAAAAAATACTAATTGTAAAACATGTCACTCATGTTAGAGATCGCATGAAAAGAGCCGCCTCGGGCCTTGAGCACTTCGTGCCATAATTCTTCGCGACCGCTCTGTGAGCCAAAGACGTGATTGACCATGCCTTCGTCTTGTATCCATGAGCCAGTAATTAATTCATCACGCAACTGGCCGCTTGACCAGCCGCTGTAGCCGACATAAAATCGAATATCATTGGGCGTAATTAGCTCATGCCTCATGAGCGTTTTGAGCGTTTCGAATTCGCCGCCCCAATACACGCCTTCCATAATCATTTGGCTATCGGGAAGAAGCTCGGGTCTACAATGCAAGTAATGGAGTGTATCGGTTTTGACCGGACCGCCGTAAAAGACTTCTGCTTCAATTTTTTCTGGAAAATCCGGCAGCAAATCATTGACAAGCATATTCATCGGCTTGTTGATGATAAATCCAACTGTACCTTCTTTAGAGTCTTCGCAAATTAAGACAACACTTCGCTTGAAGTGCGAGTCAAACATGAAAGGCTCTGCAAGCAGCAAAGAACCGTTTTGTATGGTGCGATCGATCAACATAGTCGTTAAATCGACACCAATCTACGACAGAGAAGCGTAAGATGCGACTTCTGCGCTGCGATCTGTTTTTCTGACCATTCCAGAGAGGGTTTTTCCATTGCCGCCTACCTCTACAAATGACTTGATCTCAGCCGCCATCATATTTTGCAAGGTCTGCGTCCAACGCACTGGCGATGTCAATTGCTGAATCAACAAGTCTTGTATCTCTTGTGGATCAGTATGCGCCTTGCCATCGACATTTTGATACACTGGACATTGAGGCGCAGAAAATTCAGCGGCTTCGATTGCTGCTTGGAGGCGCTCTGCCGCAGGCTGCATCAAGGGTGAGTGAAATGCTCCGCCCACAGGAAGCGGAAGCACACGTCGTGCGCCAGCTTCTTTGAGCAATGGTTGTGCTACTTCGATTCCTGCAAGTGATCCGCTGATGACGAGCTGTCCAGGACAGTTGTAATTGGCTGCTACGACGACTTCATCTATACCATTGACTATTGACTCAATATCAGAATCTTCCATCCCAAGTACAGCACACATTGTACCTTCTGTTACTTCGCAGGCAGCTTGCATCGCACGCGCACGCTCTAGGACAATGCGGAGACCATCTTCAAATGTCAATGCCTCGGCAGCTACAAGTGCAGTTAACTCGCCAAGCGAATGACCAGCTACAGCATCAGGCTTGAAGTGCGCTCGATCACGAGCCAACGTCGCCAAACTATGCACAAACATCGCTGGCTGTGTCACGTCTGTACGCTTCAAATCTTCGGCAGAACCAGAAATCATAATCTCACTTAATGCAAATCCGAGTATTTCGTCTGCTTGGATCATTAATGATTTGGCAGCTTCACTTTCTTCAAAAAGTGATTTGCCCATACCTTCAAACTGTGATCCTTGACCTGGAAATAAAAATGCAGTTTTCATTTACTTCGTATTTAATTCTGGTTCGATAAAGCCGCCAAGCTCATGCTCGTATTGCGGCAAGATAGATTCAAATTTTTTGACTGTTTCCTTGAGTGAAACATTCGAGCGTCCACCGCTTGCATTTTTATGGCCGCCGCCATTAAAATGTTCTGTAGCAACTTGCTGTGCAGAGAAATCACCAAGACTACGAAGCGACAATTTGACAATGTCTTTTTGCTCAGTAATTAATGCTGCAAAGACAATTCCTTTGAGACTTAAAATACGATTGACGATGCCATCTGTATCGCCTCGGCGGATGTTGAGTCGTTTGTAATCATCTTGATCTAGCGTTGCATAAGCAGTCGCAAACTCAGGTAGCACGACAAGCGTCTCATGGATACAATATGCTGAAGCCTTTAATCTCGCAAGCGAGTTATTATTAAAAATTCGATTCTGAATATCGTAATCATTTGCTCCAGCTTCGAGTAATCGTGCTACTGTACGAAACAGTTTTGGAGAGGTCGCGTATTTAAATGAGCCAGTATCTGTCAAAATACCTGTATACAAACACGTCGCACCAGCAGCAGTTAACTTATCCGCCCATTCAAGCGAATCCAGAAAATCAACGATCAGCTCGCAAGTGCTGCTCGCAGTAGTATCACTTAACTCATAATCAGCAAACGGCTCGGGATATAAATGATGATCGATCAATACTTTAATTGCTGATTTATTTTTTCGGATCGAAGCGCCGAGATTATCTACCCGGTCAAGGGCGTTGTAATCAAGCGAAAAAATAATATCTGCTTGCTCAACTCGACTATTGGCTTCTGCTTCGCGTCGATCATGGACGATCATTTTGCGGCAGCCCGCGAGCCAATTAAATGCTTCTGGATAATCAGAAGGCACAATCAATCTGACATCATGTCCTAAATCAATGAGCACCTGAAACAATCCGAGCATCGAGCCTATCGCATCACCATCAGGATTCCGATGACTTGTGAGAACAATCTTTTTTGGCAGCGAGAGTTGCTGCTTGAGTTCGTGTAATTTCATAACCTGAGTTCGGGTGCGAATATCGTTTAAATCAGCACGATCACGAAAGTTGAAAATCACATTTGTCGAAGCACTCAAAAGCGGTACTTTTGCAGCCCAAAACCAATCACAACAAACTACTAAAACACAGTACAATGGCTACGAATCGTACATTTACAATGATTAAGCCTGATGCAGTCAAAGCAGGCAACATCGGCAATATCCTTAAGCATATCACTGACGGCGGATTTAAGATTGTCGCGATGAAACTCACATCTATGACTGGTGAAGTTGCAGGCGAATTTTATGACATTCACCGTGAGCGCCCATTCTTTGGCGAGCTTGTCGAGTTTATGTCAAGCGGACCAATCGTCGCTGCAATCCTCGAAAAAGAGAACGCAGTAGCAGATTTCCGCACATTGATCGGCGCGACAAATCCAGCAGAAGCATCTGAAGGTACGATCCGCGCACTCTACGCGACAAGCATCGGCGAAAATGCAGTACACGGAGCAGACAGCGACGAAAACGCTGAGCGCGAAGGCCGCTTCCA
>JAHDHF010000198.1 GCA_020631455.1 Saprospiraceae bacterium | reverse complement strand
GCATTGACGTCATTAATAATCCAATACGAACCAATAAATAAAACTGAAGCAAATCCAACTGCAATCAACATCCGAATAAGCGGAACGTAGAGCGCATTTAAATTAATGGCTTTAAAATTTGCATCTCGATATGCCGCCGAGGTTTCACTGACGCGATCACGCTCGTAGTCTTCGCGGCCAAAACTTTTAATGACGAATATTCCTGAGATATTATTCTCGAGGCGATTACTTAAAGCGCTGACAGCTTCTCGGATGCCGCGATAACGCGGAGCGATTATTTTTTGATATAAAAAACTTCCAATTAAAATAAGCGGAACTGGTAACATACCGACGGCAGCCAAAGTCGGCGATACTAAAAACAAGGATAATCCTGCAAATAAAAACAGCGTAATGAGCTGCACGATTTCGTTAAAACTACTATTTAAAAATCGCTCAAGTTGATTAATGTCATCATTGAGAATTGCCATTAAATTTCCTGTGCGCTGATGCTCAAAAAATGCGAGTTCGCGCTGCTGCATGTGCGCGTAGGCATCAACACGCAGATCATGCTGCACGCGCTGAGCAAGTCGCATAAATCCGCGCTGAAATGCCCATTCAAAAAAGCTTTCAAAACCGAAAATAAAAAATGCAAACAGCGCAAAAAAGATTGCGACCTCGATCATGTCTGTCAATCCTGTAAATGGCTCGACCCAATCAGGCGTTTTTCCAGAGGCGTGATCGACGATCCAACCCGTCAAAATTGGCGGCATCAAATCCGCGATTTTATTAATAATACTCCAGCAGATCGCGAGTATAAATGGCAGCTTGTAGGCTTTGAGGTAGGAGAGGAGCCGCCACATTGGGCGCTTGACATCGGCATTCATGCCGATCATTGATTCAGAGTTGTTAGACATCGATGATATTCCAATTAGAGTAGCCAAAGAATTGCTTGCCGCCATTCAGCTTTTGCTCTACCCAACTCAATATTTTATTTTTTGTTGTCTCATGCTTCATCAACTCGCGATTTGGTTTGTAGCCTTTTTCGTAGTTGAGTTGATCAGCCCAATCAAATCGCTCGATCCATTCTTTCATAACCTCTGGATGCGTGTCATCGTGTTTGGGCAAACGCGACATATTGCCATAATCGAAATCAAGATCACGCGCATCGTATAGTTGATCGGCAGCAGTCTTGCCTTTATGTATCGTCTGCAGCGAGCGACTTTTATTTTGCATCAAGCGTGGTGGCCGCACCCAACCGTAATGGTAAATGTAGGCATCGACCAAAGCGACATTCAGCTTATGCGTGCCTTCTTTCTCGCGATAGCTCAATCCATCAAAATCTGGAATCCTACGGAAGCTCTGCGCCGACTGAAATGAGTGAATATCCAAATCATTGCGCACCATACGAATCTCATGCGGATACCAGCCGTGCGCATTTTGGTAATGATCGTAGTCGCCCCAAAAATGGCGATACTTAAAGAGCAGCCCTTCGATGCGCTCATCATCAAGCAGCTGCTCACAGCGCGCATGAATCGTATCGAGATATTGCTCGTGGATCACTTCATCTGCTTGCAGATACAAGCACCAGTCGCCAGTACAATGCGCCTTTGCGATATCCGTCTGATGCGCATTTTCCATACCGTTGGGCCACATATCGATGTCCCAAACTGTATCGACGATCCGCACTTTTGGAGAGTTAAGCCGCAAGATTTGCTCACGCGAATCATCATCAGCATCAGAATCACCCAAAGCAACAATAAACTCATCGACGAGCGGCAGCGCACTTGCCACCACAGCACCAATCGGGTAGTACAATTTCCCGGCATTTTTACCCATCGTAAATCCACTAATCCGCATCCTACAAATGTACTCGATGTCATCTGAATGATGTGGGGCCATCCCTCGCGCTCATTTCATATCGCGCTTCGGGTCGCTACCCCGACTACTCAGGGTTGTGCTTCGTGGCTCGCTGTTCGCTCGGCTACTGCGCTTCGCTTGCATCCGCTCACTGCGTTCGCGCCACTTCGCAGCGCTTGTCCGAAAATTCTCAAATGTAATAAGCTTAATAATTAATAAATTTAAACCAATAATCATATTTTGAATAAAATAGTTGAGCTTTTGATGCTATTTCAGAATCACTCATAGTTACGTAATGATATTTTGCATCAAGATTTAATTGTTTACACACATAAGGTATAGGTACAAGACCATCACAGTTTTTCTTTGCAGTTCTGTAACTTGAGTTACTTACCTCAAATTTTTCTTTTATAACATCATATACATAATCTGTACAAGGAAGGTGTAATTCTAATAATCCATTATTTTTTAGAGTTGTAATGTCGATAATCATTTGAGTTTCATCCTTCATGTATATAGTATCTAGACTTTGTACACGGAGGCTAACTAATGAATCCATTGTAGAAAAAGTATCAAAGTATAAGCTATTTAACCTATTTACTTTTAGAAATTGAATTTTATTTAAATTTTGGAGAGAGCGCTCAGATAGAAAAGGTCTCTTTGATTTTTGGAATAAATTTAAATACGTTAAGTTATTGCCATTTTTAAAGTGAACATCTTCTATGAATTCTGATTGAATCTCTAGAAGCTTCAAATTTTTTATTTGATTTAATTTTTCAAAGGAGGAAAATGTGAGATCAACTTCGGAAAAAACAGTGCTATAATCAACAAGCTCAATAGAAATATGAACAATCGAATCTAATTCAGCAAGTTGATCTAATATGTCATCTGTAAATTCTTTTCGAACTTGAACATTATCAATATAGTAGCGAACAGCTTTTAAGTTTTTGCACTTTCCTAATCTCTTTATAGCACTTTGAACAAAAGGAGAATATGATGTATCGAAATTGTTATTCAATACTCGATATTCATCACTGTAGCTTGGAGAGAATCTTAAATTTAAAATTTCAATTGTATCAAGCCTATTCCCAAAAAGCGGATCAAACCCTCTAACAACAAAACTCTGCATGGAAACTTGTTCAGTAGCTTTACTCTGAGAATACGAAAGAGTCAGACATAAAAAACTGAATAATAATACTGATAAGTAGCGCATAAAATTAAGTGTTACTATTTGATCATAAAATTGTAAATCTAGAAGATTAACATTCAAAAGAGTCTTTTAGTATGTTAGTCTACTTCATTTGCGGCGATTAGCGCAGTTATTCGCCTTATATTTGCGG
>JAHDHF010000197.1 GCA_020631455.1 Saprospiraceae bacterium | reverse complement strand
AATGAGGGCCGAGCGAACAGCGAGCTGCCGCAGCACCTGGTGTGCCACTTGTGGCACAGGCGCCCAAATCACTCCTGATATTTGCACAAACAGGTCGTGACTCTAGGCGGTATCTTTGCGACAGCTATGGCTCTCTCGATCAATCAAACGGTGCAATATGTGCGCAGCTTGCCGCGCCTCAATGAGGTGATCGGTATTTTGATCAAGTATGGTTTTGAGGAGGTGGTGTCGAGTATTCCGATCTTGCGTGAGCGGATGCTTGTACGAGGCATTGTCAATCTGCTCGACAAGCGAAAGCCGCTGCAATACTCAACTTGGGAGCGCATCCGTATGGCATGCGAAGATCTCGGACCTGCATTTATCAAAGGGGCGCAGGTTTTGAGTAATCGTCCAGATCTGTTGCCTGAGCAATTGATCAACGAGTTTCAAAAGCTGCAAAGTGATGTGCCGCCTTTTGCTTTTGAAAAGGTCATTCAAATCATCGAGGAAGATACAGGAAAAGAGCTTGCTGACTTGTTTCGAGAATTTGTAGAAGAACCAATCGGAGCTGCAAGTATTGGGCAAGTTCACCTCGCGACTTTGCATGACGGAACTGAAGTCGTCGTCAAGGTGCGTCGGCCTGATGTCAAGGAGCAAGTGACGCGTGATCTGATCATCTTGCGAGCAATCGCCGAGCAAGGTGAAGCATTTTTTGAGCAGCAGCTCGGGGTCAATATGCTCGACATCGTCGAAGCATTTGAAAAATCAATGACGCGCGAGCTCGATTATGTCAACGAGGCGCGCAACATGCGTCAGTTTAGACAATACTACAAGAACAATAAGCAATTTAATGTGCCAGCTGTGCGTCGTGCCTTATGTACGGAGCGCATGCTTGTGATGGAGCGCATCCATGGTGTCAAAATCACTGACAAGCCAGTACTGAGAGACTGGGGCATCAATATCGAAAAGCTCGCTGAGCGCGGCCTAGATATTTACTTGAATCAAATCTTTGAGCATGGCTTCTTCCATGGTGATCCGCATCCTGGAAATATCCTCGTCTCAGAAGATGGCACAATCAATTTGATTGACTTTGGGATGGTTGGCCGCTTATCTCAGCATGACAAGTTTGCTTTTTCGAATCTCTTTATCGCAATGGCGTCGAAAGATTCCAAAAAGATGGCGCGCAATTTCCAGAAGCTTGCGCTTAATCCTGAGATCAATGATATGCGCGCCTTCGAGAATGATCTCGATGAGTTGATCGATGATTTTACGGTTCTTGATGTCGATGAATCAAACATGGGCGAGCTCGCTGGGCGGCTGCAGCAAATTGTCGGTGAATACAAACTGCGCGTACCCGGAGATATTTTCATCATCTTACGTGCTTTGACGATCCTCGAAGGAATCGGTAAAGTTCTTCACCCGACATTCAACATCTACGAGTATGTAGAGCCGTATGGCCGCAAGATTATCGCCGAGCAATATTCGCCTTCGCGTATTGCAGATCAAGTCTCGACAAGCATGATGCAGCTTTTAAGCTTCATGAATAGCTATCCGTACGAGATACAAGGCATCTTACGCAAGCTGCGACAAGGCAAAATAGAGGTCGAAATCAAGCACAAAGGCTATGAGCCTGGTGTGCGCATCATCAATCGAGCTATCAATCGGATCGCTCTGGCAATGATTACGGTTGGCTTGTTTATGGGCTCGTGCATTGTTTTGGCTGCTGAAATCATGCGTGGTGGTATTTTATCGCCATTCGGATTTGAGTATCCAGTACTTGGCACACTTGGCATTTTACTCGCCGTTGGATTATTTTCAATACTCTTTTTATCTGTTGTGCTGAGTATGCGCAGGGATTAAGGTTTTACTCAATTCCTTCTATAAAGCCATCGCTCGGGAAGTTACCTTTCGGCTTCAGGATTCGTCCTTCCGTAAAATCTTGATTGGCAGTAAAACCATATCCTGTTAAGACTTCTCCTGGTCGCGTAATTTTCACAAATGCTTTTGAAGAGATGCGCGACTGACGCTCGTCCCAAGTGAGTTCATTTGTTTCGAGCAGCTCGCGAGCCACTTTATTGAGCACACGCACAGAATCTCGTAGTACAATTATTCCATCTCGTTCGCGGCGTGTAGCTCGTTTTGCTGTAATGATTGTTTGTACGCGTTTGCGCTCATCAATAAAATCGACATGAATACCATCTGGAAACTCCTGCTTCGGCTGTATCGGATTCATCTCTGTGTACATCAGCGGAGCGAGGATACGCACACGCACAATCGCCGAATCACTATACAAGATTTCGACATCGGTTGCTTTTTCTTTATTAATCGATTGCTCGCCCATGTAGCGATCCAAGTCTTCGCGACTATTTTCGCAGGAGCAAAGCACAAAAGCCAGCACAACACAACCAATAACGTAACGCCACATGAATCTGCAAAATAAGACGCTTCAAGCAGCCGCGAGTATCCTTATATATTTCGTCATACTTGGAGCAGCATGCACTCCAAAAACTGATCCGCATCGCAGCCAGCGCAATCTCTTTGTCAAGCAGTATGCACGTTACATGGCTGATAACAACACGATACTTGGAGAAATTACTGTTGGTATGGGCGACAGCATACATAAAGCAATTGTAGTAGAAGCGCCAGGTAAAGTATTGTTTGAGAAAAAGCCAATGCGCAAAGCGACATTCGGCGAATATGGCGTACAGTATAGCGCAGAAAAGAAAGTCGCCGGCCCAAATAAATCTTTTACGTTCGAGCTCGAAGATTTAGCTGGCAATATGCAGCCTACTCAAACTCCGCATTTGACGGTTGAAGACTTCAATGTAGGACAAAAAGGCATCGTCAATAAAACAAACGGCTCTACTTGGTCATACCAAGGCGAGCCGCTTCGTAAAGGCGAAGACATGCTGCTCTTTTTTGCGATTGATACAAGCGACTGGGTCGTCACGCGTCGCGGTCCAGACACCAAAACTGAGTTTGAACTACCAGAACCAGTCCTCAAAAATGCGCCCGAAGGCAAAGGCGAAGTATATCTCATCCGCCGCTATAAAGGCGTGGATGAAGCGATGCAGACAGATTCGGGTACAGTCCAAATCCGCTGGGAAGTCGAGCACTTTACTAAAAGTCAAGTAGTAGAAATAATTAAATAATTGGGGCTGCCCGCTACGCGGTCGGGCTATTCGGCAGTACGGTAGCCTAGCTTTTTTCATTTTAATTTTTAATAGAAA
>JAHDHF010000196.1 GCA_020631455.1 Saprospiraceae bacterium | reverse complement strand
ATTCTATTTAAGTCCTTCCCTTTTTTAAGGGAAGGATTTAGGAAGGGTAAAAAAAATAGAAAAAGGTCGCTATGCTTCGTGGCTCGCTATCCGCTCGGCCGCTCGTGCTGCGCACTCGCGTCTGGCTGCGCCACCACTTCGCAGCGCTTGTCCGAGTAGGGAGTAATAATTATTCAATTTGTCATTGCGGAAAATGCAGAGCATTTATCCGCAATCTCACACATTCAGTGTTCAATTCGATAAAATAGTAGTGTGTGGGATCGCGCATCAAGTGCGCGATGACAAAAATGAAAAGGCTGAGGGATAGAAGGCAGCGCCCGAAGGGCGGATTTTTTCTTTTCTGTTTTTTAATAGAAAAGAAAAAAGCTAGGCTACCGTACTGCCGCATAGCCCGACCTCGCGTAGCGAGGGCAGCCCCAAATAATTCTAATCAATCATAGACATCCTGTAAATCGTTGTACTTTGTGCTACAACGCGACACAACTCCTCCAACTGTGACTCCTGATCAATACATAAAATTGCTGCAAGACCCAAAGGCGAGTGCCTCTATGACATACCAGCAACTCGAAGCTTTGCTTTTTGAATATCCGTATTGCCAAAGTTTGCGTTTTGCTTTGCTTCGTAAGTATGCAGCTGACGATCATAAAGCATTTGACAAGCATCTCGCCCTCGCGAGTGCCTATGCAACAGACCGTCGCTTCTTGTACGATTTTGTGGAGTCTGAGCGCAGAAAGCCGCAAGACGAAAACGAAGAACCAATCCTTGATCTCAGCGATTTTCCACCGCAAGGAGAATTATTGCCGCTTGAAACAGCAGCAGGAATAGCAGCTGTTTCAACCGCGGTTGCTGTAACGCAAATTGTAGATGATTCTGAGGAGGAGACTGAATCTGCTGATCTAGAAATTAGCATTAACGAGAAAATGCTCGAAGCAGTGGAAGATGAACAAATAGATCAAGCGACTGATGCAGAACTTCCAGACTTAGAAATCGTTGAAATAGAAGAAGAAGTTGAAGCGATTTCTGAAGAGCCAGCAGCCGAGATAAAAGAAATTGAAACGGAAGTTGAGCAATCGGTTATTGATCGAGCATTCGAAGAGCAGGACGAGCTCCTAGAGGAAGAAGCTCTTGCGCATCCTGAATTTGAACTCGAAGAATCAAGTGATTTTGAAGAGGCAGAGCCAGAACTTGAAGAAGTTGAGCTTGAAGTTTTGAACGCAGAATTGGAGAACGTCGAAGAAATACAAGAAGAAGCTGAAGGACTTCATACAATGACATCCGAAGAAAAGCCAGTCGCGAAAGAACAAGCATTTGCATCATGGCTCAAGCAGCTCAATGCTCCATTTACTTCTGATCCAATCCTTGTCGCTTCAGATCAGGAAGAAGAACTCGAAGAGGATCTCGATCCAGAATCCGCTCGCAATCGACAAAATGTACAAGCCATTGCAGAAGCAAGTTTGCGCTTTGATAATGAGATGATTTCAGAGACCTTAGCGCATATTTTGGCTCTACAAGGCAAAGACGATAAAGCATTGGCGATGTATCAAAAATTAGCTGAGCGATACCCAGAAAAAAGTCGTTACTTTGCAGCCCTTATCGAAAATCTGCGTCAAGACGACGCGCAATAGAAGACAGTTACAGTTATGGTCGTTGTATTAACAGTTGTGATCGCTTTGATTTGTATCATGCTCATGGGAGTAGTCCTCATTCAAAAACCTAAAGGTGGTGGATTAGATGCTACGTTTGGCGGCACAGGAAATCAGCTTCTTGGAGCGAATCGCTCTACAGACTTTATCGAAAAAGTTACTTGGGGCCTTGCCATTGCATTATTCCTCCTTTGCATTGCGATGAGCATTTTGCTTGCTTCATCTGGCGGCGGTTCAGGTCTTCGTACAGGATTTATTTTGTCGCTTTTTGGCATGATGTAAATCAACCATTTTTTCTCTTCAATCGCTGCTCGACACACTCGGGCAGCGATTGTTTTTTAAGGGCAATCCAGTTGACGAACTGGCAGCCCAGAAAGCTTCTCAATACTGACTTGTCAGTCGATCTGAAATTCTGTCAGAATTTTTGATTTGGTACAAACTCTGATCTTCACTTATTATATTTTCTAACATCATTCCTTCACACTATATCAAATACTGATTGAGTATGAACTTGAAACCAATCGGCGATCGAGTAGTCGTCAAACCAGCTCCAGCTGATGAAAAAACAAAAGGCGGTATCATCATCCCAGATACAGCCAAAGAAAAACCACAACGCGGAGAAGTCGTCGCAGTCGGAAAAGGCAAAGACGATAACGAAATGACAGTCGCTGTCGGTGATGTGGTTCTTTACGGCAAATACGCCGGACAAGAACTCGCATACGAAGGCACTGACTACCTCATCATGCGCGAAGACGACATCCTCGTCGTCCTTGGATAATCAGTATTGATTATCGCTGAATAAATCAAACCTTACTAACACAAAAACTGAATACAAATGGCTAAGGATATTAGCTTTAATGCGGATGCTCGCGAACAGCTTAAATCGGGTATCGACGCATTGGCAAACGCAGTCAAAGTGACACTCGGACCAAAAGGCCGAAACGTCGTCATCGAAAAGAAATTTGGAGCACCAGCCATCACAAAAGATGGTGTCTCTGTAGCAAAAGAAGTCGAACTCGAAGATTCTGTAGCAAACATGGGCGCACAGATGGTCAAAGAAGTCGCAAGCAAAACTGCTGACATCGCAGGTGATGGTACGACGACAGCGACAGTTCTTGCTCAAGCTATGGTCACGCACGGCCTTCGCAACGTCGCTGCTGGTGCAAACCCAATGGATCTTAAGCGCGGTATCGACAAAGCTGTCAAAGCAGCAATCGCTGATCTTAAAGAGCAGAGCGAAGTTGTTGGAAATGACTTCGACAAAGTCGAGCAAGTCGCAGCCATCTCAGCAAACAACGACTTCGAGATCGGTAAATTGATCTCTGACGCTATGCAGCGCGTCACCAAAGACGGTGTCATCACTGTCGAAGAAGCAAAAGGAACAGACACATACGTTGACGAGGTCATGGGTATGCAGTTTGATCGCGGCTATTTGTCACCATACTTCGTGACCAATGCTGACAATATGACGACGGAGTACGAAAATCCGTACATCCTCATCCACGACAAGAAAATCAGCAACATGCAGGACATCGTTCCTGTACTTGAGAAAGTTGTCCAAAGCGGTCG
>JAHDHF010000195.1 GCA_020631455.1 Saprospiraceae bacterium | reverse complement strand
ATGTACAAGGAGTATTTTATAGATTATGCTAGTTACGTGATCTTGGAACGAGCTGTGCCTGAAATCAATGACGGATTCAAGCCTGTGCAACGTCGCATCTTGCACGCGCTCTTTGAGATGAATGATGGTCGTTATCACAAAGTAGCCAACGTGATCGGTCAGACGATGCAGTATCATCCGCATGGCGATGCTGCGATCGGTGATGCCTTAGTCAATCTCGGTCAGAAGGAGCTACTCATAGATGCGCAAGGAAACTGGGGCGACTACCGTACTGGAGATCGTGCAGCTGCACCTCGATATATCGAGGCGCGATTGAGCAAATTTGCGCTTGCTGTTTTATTTAACAAGCAGACAACAGAGTGGCAGCTCTCCTATGATGGTCGTAAGCAAGAGCCAATACAATTGCCAGTGAAATTTCCATTGCTGCTGGCTCAAGGCGCAGAAGGAATTGCAGTGGGATTGAGCACAAAAATTCTATCGCACAATTTTCAAGAGCTGATCAAAGCCAGTATTAATTTATTGCAAGGAAAGCGCATCAAGTTATTGCCAGACTTTTTGAATGGCGGTTTAATGGATGCGACTGATTACAATCAAGGTCGAAGAGGCGGCAAAGTCAAAGTCCGTGCACGTATCGAAATACTGGATAATAAGTCACTCATCATAAAGGAGCTCCCATACAATGTTACGACGACAACATTGATCGATAGCATCATCAAGGCTAATGATAAAGGCAAAATCAAGATCAAGCGCGTCCTTGATAATACGGCAGAAAATGTTGAAATCATCATCGAACTCGCTCCTGGAACCAGTCCGCAAGTCACGATGGATGCCTTGTATGCTTTTACCAATTGCGAAGTGAGCATCTCGCCCAATGCCTGTGTCATCATCGACAAGAAGCCACACTTCATTGGTGTGCATGACATCCTCCAAGTCTGTACTGACAATACGCGCAACTTGCTGCAGCAAGAGCTGCAAATCAAATTTGATGAACTGCTCGAAAAGTGGCATTTCGCCAGTCTTGAGCGCATCTTTATCCAAGAGCGTATCTATCGAGACATCGAAGAATGCGAATCTTGGGACGAAGTGATTGCAGCTGTCCGCAAAGGACTTGACCAGCATGTCGCAACTCCTGAGACGATCAAGCCGCGTGGCGAGAAACGCTATCTGCTCAATCGAAATATCACGGATGAGGACATCACCAAGCTGACAGAAATACGTATCAAGCGGATCTCAAAGTACAATGTTTTTAAAGCTGACGAGCAGATCCAATCGCTTGAAGAAGAAATGGAACAAGTGCAATATGATCTCGATAATATCGTCGATTTTACGATTGCATTTTATCAAAATCTCCTCGATAAATTCGGGAAAGGTCGCGAGCGACGAACGGAGATTACATCATTTGAGACTATCAAGGTCAAGCGCGTCGTCGCCAATAACGCCAAGCTATACGTTAATCGTAAGGATGGATTTATCGGCTCGGGTCTCAAGAAAGATGAATTTGTTTGTGACTGCTCGGATATAGATGACGTGATTGTCTTTCGTAAAGATGGCCGCATGATGGTCACAAGATTAGCAGACAAAACATTCGTCGGAAAAGACATCTTGCATGTTGCTATCTGGCGTAAAGGAGACGAGCGTACGACGTATCATTTCTTGTATACAGATGGAGCGACAGGCACAACGTATGCCAAGCGCTTTAATGTTAAAAGCATCACCCGAGATCGCGAATATGTGCTCGGCACAGATCATAAACGTACAAAAGTCTTGTACTTCAGTGCCAATCCGAATGGAGAGTCAGAAGTCATCCAGCTCAAGCTCACGCCAGCGAGCAAAGCCCGCAAGAAGATATTTGACTATGACTTTGGTGATCTCGACATCAAAGGTCGCGGCTCAAAAGGAAATACACTGACCAAGTATCCCATCCTCAAAGTCTCGCAGCTCGAAGTCGGCAAATCGACACTCGGCAAGCAGCAATACTGGATGGACGAAGTGAGCGGACGCCTCAATACAGAACGCCGCGGCAAAGAACTTGGTGGTTTCGATACAGGCGATTTCATCCTTGCCATTTATACAGACGGCACCTATGAAATGGTCGAAGCTCTCGTCGACAAGAAATTTGATGTCTCAGAGCTTCTACACATCGAGCAATACAATCCTGACACGATCATCAATGCCGTTTACTATGACGGCACCAAGTCAGCGACCTATGCTAAGCGTTTTCATGTCGAGACAAGCACGCCTGGCAAGCGATTTAGCTTCATCAGCGATGATGCAAAGTCTAAGCTGCTCTTTGCAGCGGCTGGTGAGCGCGTCGAAGTCAACTATAAGATGCGCGTCAAAGGCAAAACCATGGAAGGCGAACTTGCTATCCACGACTTCATTGATGTCAAAGGCTGGAAAAGTCTCGGCAATAAAGTCAGCGGCTATAAGCTCATTAAAGTAGAGCTCAAAGAACCAAGTACGCTCAAGCCTGGCGATACGATCGAATTATTTTAACGGGCCATCCGCGCCGCGTTTCACTTGGCGCGGTCGCTATGCTACGTGGCTCGCTGCTCGCTCGGCCTCAGTGCACTGCTATCGCAGTTTCTGAGTCTAGCCTAACGGCTACCACTTCGCAGCGCTTGTCCACTCAAGGGCGTGACTGTGTCACCCCTTCGGGGTTTTATTTGTTTGTACACTTTAGATCTAGAAGTGTTTCAGCCCTTCGGGCTTTTGTGGCTGAGGGATAGGAGCAGCGCGACCGTAGGGAGCGGCCGCAGGCGGTACGACTGCGGCTAGGCTACCGTACTGCGGATAGCCCGACCACGAGCAGAGCGAGTGGGCAGCCCCAATCGTCCAATCAGTCTTGTCTAATTTTTTGCTGCGAGCGTGATATCAAATTCAAAGCCGCCACGATTCATTTTGAGCACGAGCGTGTCTGCTGTTAAGGATTTGATCTCGACGACGTTTTCAGTTCCGCCATTGGGGAGTGCATACAAAAGGTGGAGCTTGGTGTGCCACGTGCCTTCTTCGGAGTAGCTGCCTCCGTAAGAGTAGGAGTAGGTGTAATCCTCTCTAAAGTCAAACACATACGAGCTGGGCGCTCCTGTGACGGCTTGTTCGGCTCCTTCGGCTGAGACGCCATTCCAAGTGTTGATGAGAAGTGCTTCATTTTCATGATTGACGCTGCATGCTCCTAGGAGTATAATGAGCAAGATGGCTAACATTGAGTATTTCATACCTTGAATATAGTGTGATGAATGTAGAGTGGT
>JAHDHF010000038.1:3958-20211 GCA_020631455.1 Saprospiraceae bacterium | reverse complement strand
AGCACTGCCTACTATCCCTCAGCCAAAAAATGTTATATAGCGACAATTGTAAGAAATGACTTGATATTGTAGTGGTTTTATTTTATTATTGATGAAACAATATATTAGAATGTTTCGTAACACAGATTATAAATTTAATTTACCAGCATCATCATTAAATGATGGTATTTATCTCTTTAAAGGTTTGTACGAAGATGGTAGGCATGAGTTAACGAAAGTTCAAATTATTCATTAAAACAAGGTGAAATGAAAAATTTATTGATTGTTTTTTTATTTGCTTTCATTCAAATCCCTCCTTTGCTTGCTCAATGGACACCAGAATTTGAGTTTGATTTGTATTTTGAAAATAATCTTGGCTATACAGATCGAGTGACCATTGGTTATGATCCGCGAGCTGTTGATTATGACATTGAGCCACAGTTTAATGAAATCAATATTGACACGACGCTTATACAAGGAGAATTTGAAGTACGTCTACTTGATACATGGGGCGGTCAATGGCAATCGAAAAAGCAAATAATGGAAAAGTATCGAGCAACGAATAATTCTTTTACTGATTCATCTTGGGCTGTTATTTTGGGGGTATACACGGTACAGATTTACTCAAACAATGCACCCGAAGTCAAGATTAGTTGGGATAGTACTTTGTTTGATAATCCTATATTACATGATGCACATGATAATACAGTTTTAATTGATTGGTATTATAGTTATGTAGGCTTTCCGCAACCAGCTTATTCTGGAGTTTATTACGAACATTTTTTGAAAGACCGACAAGAATTAAGTATTGATTTAGAGAATTCTACTTTCCAACAATTTTCTAGAGAAACTCAATTACACCAATATGATACTACTTCGGTCTTTAATATAGTTATCGCTAACTATACACTCTGGGAGTTGGATTCTTTACAAAACCCTGTGTCGATTTCAGAGGCAGATGAAAGTCGATTATCACTTTATCCGACAGTGGCAAGTGACAATATATATATTGATACAGAAGCTGCAATAACGCACTATGCCTTGATCGATCGCCTCGGTAGCTATAAGCGGCATTTTGTAGAGCCAGTACAGAGTAATTCTACCCAAGAAGTAGATGTATCGTATTTGCCGCCAGGTTCGTATTCATTCATTTTCTTTTTGGATTCAGGTGAGTTTAATGTTCGGCGATTTATCAAACATTAATTGATTATTCTTTGACAAGACGAAGCCCTTTTTTCTCAATTGTTATTTTTCGATTTTTGTAAAGCTCGCCGACAGCTTTTTTAAATGCTTTTTTGCTAATAGCAAATTCGTCATAAATATCATCGGGGTCGCTCTTGTCTGTCATGTAGAGCATGCCTCCAGCTTGCTCAATGCGTTTGTAGATGAGCTCGGCATTTTTACTATTAAATTGCTTGTAGCCGATCGGCTGCAATGAGAGGTCAATTTTATTTTCTTCGCGTATTTTTTTAATAAATGCTGTTCGTTTTTCGCCGATTCTTAATTCTTTAAAGACTTCATTTTTGTAGAGGAGTCCTTTGTGTTTATTATTGATGATAGCGAGATATCCGAGCTGCGTCTTTCTATAAATTAACACTTCGACTTCGTCTTTTTCTTGTACAGTAAGTGTTTCGTTGTTGATCCATTTTTCAAATCTGTTGCTGCCGTAGAGTCGGTCAGTCTCGGTGTCGAGATCGAGGTAGACAACATACCAGCGACCAGCGGTCATCTCTTGTCGCTGCTCCTTGAATGGCACCATGAGATGCTTTTGTAATCCCCATTCCATAAATGCACCGATATCGGTCACATCGACACATTCTAATAATGCAAATTGATGTAAATAAATATGCGGAATTAAGTCTGTTGCGATTTTGCGCTCTGCATAATCTCTGTATACAAAGACGGTAATCATATCTCCGATCTCAAAATGATCAGGGCAGTATTTATTTGGCAGCAAAACGTCTTCGCCTTCTTCGTCGCCGAGGTAAAGCCCGACGCTTGTTTCGCGGAGGATTTCGAGTCTGTTGTATTGACCTATTTCGATCATGGGGTTTTTCTTTATACTGCAAAGATGCATTGAATTGTAGCAGCGTGGACAAGCGCTGCGCAGTGGTAGCCGCTCGGCTAGACTCAGATGCTGCGAATGCAGCGATGAGGCCGAGCGATCAGCGAGCCACGGAGCATAGCGACCCTTCATTTTCTAGTGAATATTTACTAGAAAATGAAGGGATGGCCCATTATTATTCCGTCATTATTCGGATGCTCGGATGAAGGCGTTAAGGTCTGGATATAGACCTGTGTACTCTCGGGCTTCTTCGAGTGTGGTGCGGCGACCATTGATGTACGGGACGATAAATGCGTCTTCGAATCCATCTGCTGCGAGCTTGTCTTTGAGCGACTTGGCGGTATAGTAGGAAGAGAAGAGTCCAATCGCGTACCGCATGAGTTGGTCATCTGGGGCGATGGTTTCGACGGCTACGTTTTTGTAAATTTCGATGACGTCGCCGCTGTACATCTGCTTGCTTGACGTGATCTGTACGCGGTAGGCGAGCCCTTCGAGTGCTTCGTAGTAGGGCTTGGCATCAAATGTTTCCATATTGCCGCTGAGTAGTGGTCGTTTGTATTCGACTTTGAGCGGTCTGTTTTCTGTGCCGTAAATACGGAATTCGATTCTGCGATTGACTTTGCGCGCGATCTCGTTTGGTTGCCCGTTGTCTTGGGTTTCCCAAGCGAGCGGATAAGTCGCTCCAAAGCCCATGATGCTGATTCGATCGCGGGTGACACCGTTGCGAGACATGTAATCAACGATGTCTCGTGCTCTCAATACGCTGCTGTAGAGATTGTATCGACGGGCTGCGTCATTGGCGGTATGACTGTGTACGACGACATTAGTATATGGATGCTCGATGAGCATTTTGATGACGTCGTTGACTTGTTTTTTTATGGCTGGTGTGAGCCTATTGTTGTCCTCATTGAATGAAACAGGCTCGATGATATAGGTTTTGATTTCTTCGAATGGCGTGATGCTGCCGTCTTTTGGTGCGTCAATCTCGTATCGGTTTAGCTGATTGACATAGACAAACGCATCTGGCTTGCGTGGAAACAGGTGCTCACGTTGATATTTTTTGAAGAAGCCTTGATAGATATCCCAGCCGCCATTGCCTTGGTGACGATTGCTGGCGAAGTACGCTTTGAGTCCGTCGTCGGCGAGTCGATAATATGAGTCATCTGATGCGCTGTTGATCGGTTGTCCGATGTTCTGCGGTGTCGTCCAGTTCAGTAAAGAATCAACATAAACTGCCTTGAAAATATCAAAGCCGCCAATACTGTGCGTATTGTTGGAGCTGAAAAACAAGGTGCGCCCGTCACGGGCTAGAAATGGAGCTGTCTCATCAAACGGTGTATTGATTTGTGCTCCGAGATTGCGGGGCATGGACCAATAGCCAGTGCGTGGACTACGTGTCACTACATACAAATCTTTGCCGCCAAACCCTCCTGGGCGCGTGCTTGAAAACAAAAAGGTCGTATCATTGAAAACAAAGAAATCACCTTGCCATGTGTCAGGAGCATCAATGAGGCTCGTCATCGGTTGAAGCGTAGCATTTGTTTCTTCGCTACCACTCATGTCAAAGAGTGCTGTTTTGAGTGATTTGCCAGGAGCTTCTTTATTTGCAGATTGTGAGAAAAAGGCTTGAGAACCGTCTTCTGAGAATGCAAGGAGCTCTTCGTCAAAGCCAGTATTGTATCGTCGATCTAAAGATTGACCTTTTGACCATGTACCGCGCTTTAGTGTTGTTTGAAAAACATCAGTTTTGTAGCGCATCTGTTTGACGCCATCGACTTTTCCAGCAGCACTTAATCCACCAGTATTTGTATTGCGTAAAGCTGTGAAGTAAAGAATTGTTTCTTGTTTGTTGGATTCGACTGGGCGATACTCGTCTCCAGCTGTATTGATATTGTCTCCTAGATTTTCTGCAATGATATCAGCAGGGCTGAGGGTAGACTTTATTCCAGATAAACAGCGTCGAATGTCGTTTTTTACGAAGATGCGCTCTTCGTCTTTGAGCTTGAGTTTGCCAAGGTAGACTTTGTACATCTTGGCTGCATCTTCAAATCGATGCGAGCGATGTAAGATCTTAGCGAGATAGTCAAAAGTCCTATCAGGTGGGTCTTTTTGTTCTGCGACGTATGCAAGGTATTCCGAAGAGCTTATATACTCTTGCTTATAGAAATAGCAAACTCCGATTTTATAGTCTAAGGATTTACTTTTTCCTTTGATCGATCTGATTTGAAGTAAAACAGGTAATGCTTTATCGTAATCGGCATTGTTGAAATACTTTTTGGAGATAGATTCTAGCTGACGCGTATCATTTGCTGCTGGGCGTTGCGCTAGTAGATTTGTTGATAAACATACAAGAAAACTATACAGTATGATGGATCGAAATGGTCGAGCAAGAATCATAATAAAAGATCGTCAAGGAGGAATTAAATAGGACGCGACGTATCAAATCCTTCCAAATAGTCTGCCACTCGGCGTAAAAATGAGCCACCGAGATAACCATCGACTACTCTGTGGTCATAACTCAATGAGATCATCATTTTTCGGCGAACGGCGATGAGATCGCCAAATTCTGTTTCGACTACACCAGGTTTTTTTATGATTGCACCAACAGACATGATCGCTACTTGAGGTTGATTGATAATCGGAACTCCAGAGAGATTGCCAAATGAACCAACGTTGGTCAATGTAAATGTGCCGTCTTGAATATCTGTTGGTTTGAGCTTGTTATTGCGAGCACGATTAGCAAGGTCGCCAACTGCTTTTGCTAAACCAACTAGATTGAGTGCATCGGCATTTTTAATGACCGGTACAATCAAGTTGTTATTCGGTAGAGCTGTTGCCATGCCGATATTGACATCATGTTTTTTGATGATTTTGTCTCCATCGACAGAGACATTAATCATCGGGAAATCACCAATTGCTTTGGTGATCGCCTCCATAATAATCGGCATGAACGTGACTTTGACACCGTATTTGTCTAGGAATGCTGCTTTATTTTTTTCGCGCCACTCGAAGATTGGTGTCATGTCAGCTTCAACAAAAGAAGTAACGTGTGGTGAAATGCGCTTAGATGCGACCATGTGATCGGCGATCAGCTTGCGCATGCGATCCATCTGAATGATCTCTACATTGCCATCTGTAGACGATGTGTACTGATTGAGGTTGATGTCACTACTAGGAGCCGCTTGTGAAGCAGCAGCCACTGCCACTTTTTGTTGCGGAGCAGCTTGTGCTTGTGGGGCAGGAGCTGTACCCCTGTTTTCGATGTATGCAAGCATATCGCTTTTTGTGAAGCGATTATTTTGTCCAGATCCAGCTAAAGTGTCTAGTTCAGAAAGCGAAATACTTTCTTTCTTTGCCATGCTTCTGACAAGTGGGCTATAGAATCGATCCGAAGTATGTGCTTGACCATTTGATGTCACTGGAGCTTCTGCAACTGCAATTGGAGCTACTTCGACAACTTCTTGAGGTTCTGATACTTCTTGAGTCGTCTCAGGAGAACTTGTTGTTTCCTCTCCACCTTCTGTTGTGATGACCGCGATGACATCGCCAACAGGAACGACATCTCCTTCATTGCAGCGAATCTCAGAAATAACACCAGCTGCAGGCGAAGGGACTTCTGAATCAACTTTGTCTGTAGCGATTTCAACGATTGTTTCGTCGAGCTCGATGGTATCTCCAACTTGCTTAACCCAAGTAAGGATTGTTGCGTCTGTAATACTTTCTCCCATTTTTGGGAGGATAACATTAATCGTAGCCATGTTTTCTCAGTCTGTGATGAAGGAAAAAAGGTGTCGTTTCAAGCTGCAAAATTAACCGATTTTAGGCGCTTAGTAAACGCCTCAGCATATTCATTGCAAATAATGCTGTGATCTCAACATTTTTGGCTCGATCACGCGAGAGTTGAAGCAATTTGGTTTTCGTGTTTTCCTTTGTACCGACTGCAATCCAAATTGTGCCAACTGGTTTATCGGGAGTGCCGCCAGTAGGGCCAGCTATGCCAGATGTAGCGAGCGCGATGTCTGCACCAGTTGCTTCTAAAACGCCATTTATCATTTCTCTAATTGTTTCTTCGCTGACTGCTCCGTAAGCATTGAGTGTTGTAGCTTGAACACCAAGGAGTTTTTTCTTGACGTCGTTGCTGTATGCTACAACGCTGCCAGCAAAAACTGCTGAAGAACCAGAAATGGAAGTAATCTTTCGGGCGATCAATCCTCCCGTGCAGCTCTCGGCTGTGGCAAGCATCATGTGATGCTGCTTGAGAATATCAATGATATGCTGCTCAAACTCTATGTCGTCAAAGCCATAAACGAGATGCTGAATCCGTTTGACGATTTGGTCTGAAATGCGCAGGACATCTTGCTTGACGTTGTTTAGATCATCTCCATAGCCAGTCAATCGAATGCGTACTCTACCAAGTCTCGGTAAGAAGGCTATTGAAATGTGATCTGGAAGTGATGTTTCGATATCATCTATTGTTTCAGAAATTTCTGATTCGCCCATTCCGATCGTCATAATGGTTTTGCGAAATGAAGGTGGTAAATGATATTCTGCCTGAAGTTTTGGGATGACTTGCTCATGAATGAGAGCTTTCATTTCATAAGGGACTCCGGGCAAACTCAAAAGAACAGTGTCGCCGTACGAAAGCCACATTCCGGGAGCTGTTCCTTGTGAATTGGTCAGAAGTGTGGCTTTTGAAGGTAGATGACATTGCTGCCGATGTAGATTATTTGGCTCGCGCTTGTATTGATTGAGAAAGGATTTGAGGCGCAGCCACGTCTGGTCGTGAAATTGAAGGGTGTCATTTGTCAGCTCTGCAAGGACTTTTGTCGTGACATCATCGCGTGTAGGGCCGAGGCCGCCTGTCATGAGTACGAGGTCAACTTCTTGCGAAACTCGCTCTATTTCTTGTTTGAGCAGGAGCTGATTGTCGCTTACTGTCGAGCGAGAATGAATGTCTACTCCGATTTCGGTTAATGTCTTTGAGATCCAATGCGCATTTGTGTCGAGTACTTGGCCGATAAGCAGCTCGTCTCCGATTGTGAGTATATGAATTTTCATAGTTGTTTATGGAATGTTTGAAGTGGCTCGAATGTTGTCTAAAATGAAGCATACTTCTTACTTGATCAACGGATCAAACAAGCTGCTCTGGACAAGCGCTGCGAAGTGGTAGCCGAAAGGCTAGACTCAAAAGCTGCGAATGCAGCGATGAGGCCGAGCGAATAGCGAGCCACGGAGCATAGCGACCCGACATGAAAGAGCCTCGATAGAGGCTTCTTGAATGGAGGGATGGCCCATTGTCGTTTGGATGTTAAATGATTTGAAAAGGTGCAACCTGAGTCAAACTTTTGAAGTCTAAAAGAAGTTGAAAAATGCGTGACAAATTAAATTTGTGACGTCCAAAATGCATAAAACTGTTAGAGATGATACGTTCTATTTGTTCTTTAGTCGCTTGTTTTTTACTCGTAGCTGGATTGTCTGCTCAAAAAGCAGAGTCTGAATTTACGGCAAAAGGCGCTGAGACTCCTGCTTCGACCGTCAAGGCTCTTCTTGAAAAGATGAAGGCTGATGTCGAAAGTCTCGAACCTAAAGATGAAGCCGAAAAAGCCGATGACGCTGAGGTCGCCCAACTCGATGAGGAAGAAGAAATCGAATACATCGACGTGTGGAGCTGGGATAAAGAAGTCGTCAATCTCGGCGCAATCGATCACAATAAGCCTGTGAAAGTGGCGTACCCATTTACGAATACATCTGAAGAGCCGATCATCATCACTAAGGCAAAAGGCTCCTGTGGTTGTACGGATATCGTCTACCCTGAGGCACCGATCATGCCAGGCGAAACTGCTGAAATTGTCGCGACGTATGATGCTTCTGATTTTGGTCCATTTACGAAACTGGTCACTGTCTACACGACGCAAGAAAATGTCAAACCTGTCGTACTCAAAATGAATGGCGAGGTTGTTTTGAAATTCTAGTTTCTATTAAGAATTGAACTAAAAAAAGCGGCTGCTTCATTCGAAGCAGCCGCTTTTTTAGTTGCGTTTTTTCTTTTTGCTTGTGTTACTTATAAAGCGTTGCGGCTGTTTGCTTCTGCGTTTTTCTTTTTCGAATTTCTTTTTCTTGGGATGTTTTTTTTGATGAAACGCGCCTTTGAAATTCGGATCTTCTTTTCGTCGCTGTTGATCAATTTCGCGCGCTTGTTCGATCAATTCTTCTTTGCTCGTCATTGGCATCTCGACTTCAGCAGGAATTGATGCTTCGTCGATTTTCATGCCGATGAGTTTTTGTATTTTCTTGAGATTATAAATCTCACTCGGATCTACAAATGTCAAGGCGATACCATCGCGATGCATGCGCCCTGTGCGACCGATGCGGTGAACATATTCTTCTGATAATTTCGGCACATTATAGTTAATAACGTGGCTCACGTCCTTGACATCAATGCCACGCGCAGCGATATCAGTTGTTATTAAAATCCGAATCTCGCCATCGCGAAATGCTTGCATCGCATTAATGCGTGTGTTCATATTTTTATTGGCGTGCAAGACTGCTCGCTTGCCCATGACTTTGGCTGCTTTGAGACCAGCTTCTACGCGCGTGACATCAGATTTACTTCTGCAAAAAACAATAACGCGATAAACGGCTTCTTCGTCGAGCAAAAGATGAATAAGCAGATTGAGTTTTGTCTGATCATTGGGCACATAAAAAATATGCTGCTTGACCGTTTCGACAGGCGTCGATTGGGGCGCGATTTCGATACGAGTCGGGCTCAACAGAAAGTCATCACTCAAGACTTTGACTTTGTCAGGAAATGTCGCCGAGAATAATAAATTCTGTCGCCGACGCGGCAGTATATCAAGCAACTGATGGAGCTGTGGCAAAAAGCCCATGTCCATCATTTTGTCTGCTTCGTCAAGGATCAGATGCTTCACTTTTTTCAAAGAAAGCTGATTACCATAAGCCAATTCATTCAAGCGGCCTGGTGTGCAAACGATCAGGTCGAGTCCTTCGGCGATCAGTTCTTCTTGCTTTTTCTTGCCACGTCCACCATGTAAACAAGCGACTCGCAGCCCAGCAGCATGGCTCAACCCTTCTGCTACATGAGCGACTTGCAGCGCAAGCTCCTTGGTCGGCGACATCACGATCACGCGAGGCCAGTCGCCATCTGGGCGCTGCAGCAGCGTCATCACTGGCAGCAAAAATGCTAGCGTCTTGCCTGTACCTGTCGGCGCAATCCCGATCACATCTTGCCCAGCTTTGATCGGCTTGATGGCGCGCGCTTGTATCGGAGACGCCGTCGTGATCTCTTGCTCATCAAGCACACCGCGATAGTGGCGCGGTATGCCGAGTTCTTCAAATGTCGTCACCTCCTCTTGGCTCATACCACAAATGTACATGATGATTTGGGGCTGCCCGCAGCAGAGCTGCGGTCGGGCTATCCGGCACTCTCTCAGCGCTCCAAGGTCGCGCTGAGTTCAAACAACGCCTTCTATCCCTCAGCCTAGGAAAAGCACAAGAATATCAATTGAATATTTCAATTCTATTTTGCGATAATTCTATGCAGCACATAGGATTAGTAAATTCTGTTTTTAATACTTCCAAATGATATTCTAAAATGTCAATTAATGATTTCGTAGAAATATTTCCAAGATTAATTTTTAATAATTGTCTGGGAGATTCTTTAATGAAATGACTATTTTTAAAATCAGCGTCTTTTGATAATACTACAAAACTATTTTGATCAGCAAAATTGCAAATTTCTTGGTCTTTTGTTTTGTCTCCATCCAAAATATCATTTACATGAATGGCGTGAATATTTTTCGATTGTAGAAACTTCACAATCTTAAATGATATATGTACATCGCAAAGAATTTTCATTCCTAAGCAGCCTGATTCACTGTTCTGCCCGAGACAAGCAGTTTTGCATATTCGAGACTCGCTAGAATATCTTCTTTTTCAAGCTCTGGATGATCCTCAAGAATTGTCTCAATCGTCATATCAGACAAAAGCATATCCAATACAACTTCAACAGGCCAACGCATACCACGTATGCACGGCTTGCCATGACAGATATTTGGATCTATTGTTATGCGGTCAGAATATTTCATAATGAGTTAATACGAATTTAGTCAAAAAAACGTCAATCCCTCAGCGATCGTTCGTATTCAGGCGAATAGCGCCAGCTGCGATATTTGCGTGCATTGACATTATGCTGATTGAGGCTGCGAGCAAAAAGGTGTGAACCGCTGTGATTTGGCGCAGCGCAGAAATACATATAATCATGTAATTCTAATTCTAATGTTGCGTCGATCGTGTAGATATCAGGCTGCGCGATTGGGCCTGGCGGCAGCCCTTCGTACATATACGTATTGTACGGCGAGTCGTATTCGAGATGCTCATTGAGTACGCGGCGCAGCGTAAAATCCCCAACAGCAAAGACAACAGTCGGATCAGCTTGCAGCTTGCGGATACCTTGCTTGCCGAGGAAGCGATTGTAATAGACGCCAGCCATGCGTCGCTTTTCAGGATTGTAGTTTGTTTCCTTTTGTACGATACTCGCGAGGATCGTGACCTGCGTCGGCGTCATGTTGAGTTTTTTGGCCTTGTTGAGGCGGCCATTTTTGCTCCAGAAGGCATCTCGCTCCTTGACCATCCGCTTGAGATAATCTTCAGGCAAGATGTTCCAATACAGATTGTACGTGTTCGGAATGATAGCAGCGATGACAGTTTCGGGTGTGAGCTCGAGTTCTTTGAGCAGATCAGCATCAGTAAATGCCGCCATAAACGCAGCCGAATCAGCTTCAAGCTGCTCGGCATTGGCAGCGGCAATGTCGCTAAGCAAACGCTTTGAGTTAATCGTGTATTTGACTGGCTCTTGTGCTGCGCTTCGCAGGAAGCGAATCAGCTCGAGATTGTTTGCGTCAGCCGGAATTTTGAACTGCCCGCTGCGTGGCGTCCGCTTATCAAATTTCATTTGCTTGGCAGTCCACTCAAATGTGCTTCGATCTTTTAGGATTCCTTTTTCATCGAGCAGATCAACGTATTGCGTGTAGTCGAGTCCACGAGGCACTTGTAAGATCTCATTGCTGAGGCTGCTTGGCACATTAGGCTTGAGGATACGCGAATACCCAAACCACGCTACACCCAGACCAATGACAAAGAGAACGGTAAGAACTGCCCAGATGATTTTTGACTTAGAAGATGCCATAATGTAGTTCTAGCGAAGACTTTTATAATAGAGTGCATTGTCATGATCGTGACCGCATGTTCCTGTTTTGAAATACGTCATGCCGATTTTTTCGATCACGCGGATGCTTGCTTTATTTTCTGGTAAGACGCGGGCGACGATCTCCTTCATGCCCAGCTCGTAGTGACCGTACTCGAGACAAGCCTTAGCAGCTTCGGTAGCGTAGCCATTGCCCCAAGCAGATTTAAAGAGGCGATAGCCAAGATCAATAAAGCCTTCTTTTGGATGATTTTTGAGCCCGCACCAGCCGATAAATTGATTGCCCTCTTTGGTGATGACCGACCAGCGACCATAGCCGTAGAGCTTGTACTGATCGTAGTTTTTGATCAAGTCAGCCGCTTCTTGCACGGACGCAAAAGCCGGATCGCCAGTAAATTGAATGACTTCTGGATCAGCATTGAGCTCGTAGAGAAATTCAGCATCGGTGAGCTGAAATTCTCGCAAAATCAGGCGCTCAGTCTCGATGACAGGCGTCGCGGTTTCTGTTTTTTGGGTCGTCATACTTTCAGGTAAAGATACAAGCAGCTTTGATGATACAAACGAATGAGTAGGGGCGTCCGCTCCTTGTGCAAGCACATCGTCGCGGCGGGCTGATTCAGGGTTTCGCTTTTCGCTCATCACATCGCTACGCTTGCGAGCGCTTCATTTCATTGCGCGCCCCTTACCATCCCTACGCCAAAGACAGCTGCCTCGGACAAGCGCTGTGCAGCAGTGCCGCAAAGCGGCAGATGCGACAGCTCTGCTGGAGCAGCCGAGCGAATAGCGAGCTGCGTAACATAGCGACCGCCATCTCGACGCAGTCGAGATGGCGGATGGCCCATCATAATAAGTTGATGGAAAATGCTACAGAATGAATTATTACTCGGCTTTCAGGTCTTCAGCTGGCGGGAGTTTTTTATCATCATTGTTTGACGTCGTCTTCGCCAAAAATTCTGGCAAGCCCATGCCGCTCTGCTTGAGGAAATCCTCGAGCGCAGGAACCGACTTGAAAACGCCATTGAGCATATTGCTGACGCCGTCGCCATTGCCGCCGTCAAAGACAGTGACTTTGTCAAATTTGATGTTCTTGATCGCGTCAGCCTGAATCTTCGCGAGCTCAGGGATCTTATCGACGAGCAAGAGGCCGATCGCAGCTTCAGGATTGTCGCCCGATGCTTTGACTAGGTTGAGGAAACCTTCTGCCTGTGCATCAAGGACTTCGCGGATACCTTCCGCCTGTGCCTTGAACTTAGCAAGCTCGGCATCGGCTTCTCCTTGTGCGACGAGTCGCTGGCGCTCTGCTTCTGCTTGTGCATCTATGATCGCCTTTTCTTTGGCAATCTCTGAGTGGACGACTTCGTCTGCACGGCGTGCTGCGAGTTCGCGGAGACCTTTTGCTTCTTCGGCATCTTTTTGCGCGAGATAGGCTGCTTTTTCAGCAGCAGCTTTTGCCGTCTTTTCAGCGACTTCGGCGCTGCGATTTGACTCGGCGACTTTCATTCGACGCTCTGCGTCAGATTCAGCGATGTCGATGTTCGCAAGGTTCTTTCCTTTAATCTCGCTTGCTTCGGCATTTTTTTCACCGACTTCTGCGAGTGAGTTGGCAGCTGCGACTTGACGACGACGCTCGGCATCAGATTCGGCGACTTGGATGTCAGCAAGGTTTTTACCCTTGATCGCATCTGCTTCGGCATTTTTCTCACCGATCTCAGCGAGTGAGTTGGCAGCTGCGACTTCTGTACGGCGCTCGCGTGCAGCTGATGCTTGACCGATAGCACCAGTACGCTCTTCGAGTGCTACTTTGACCTTCGCTTCGTTGATTGCTTTGGCAGCAGCTTCTTGTCCGAGTGCGCGGATATAGCCTGACTCATCATGGATATCGCGGACGTTGACGTTGATCAAATCGAGACCGACTTTGTGCAGCTCGTTTCCAACATGCTCAAATACAGAGCTGACGAATTTGTCACGGTCGGTGTTGAGCTCTTCGATGTCCATATTGGCGATAACGAGACGCATCTGACCCATGATGATATCTTCTGCGAGACTGACGACTGCAGGACGCTTCATGCCAAGGAGGCGCTCGGCAGCTGCTTTCATCAAGTTCGGCTTGTTGCTGATCGCAACAGTAAACTGTGATGGCACAGAGACACGGATATTCTGCTTGGAGAGTGCATCGCTTAGATTAACATCTATTGACATCGGCTGAAGATCCAAGTACTGATAGTCTTGAAAAATCGGCATGATGAATGCGGCTCCACCATGAATACATTTTGCAGAGCCTTGTCCAGTCTTACCATATATGACAAGGATTTTGTCAGATGGGCAGCGTTTGTATCGACTGACGAAGAAGAACAAAATCATGACGATCAAGACAATCACAAAAATCACAGGCAATCCAATCGACATGATCCCGCTGAGTGGATCTTGTGCCATGAGCATCGTCGGAGACAATGCAGCAATCGCTATGAGAGCATATTTTAAAAGTTGTTTTTTCATAGAATGAGGGTTTTTAATCTTTAACAGGTACAACAGTAAGGTGGTCTTCGTTGGCATCAATAACGAGGACACGGGTATTGGTAGAAAGTGCTTTGCCACTTTCACTACGCGCATTGATTTCGCGATCTGCATCATTGATCTTTACGATGACACGACCGAAGCCATTTTTTGCAATTGGGATGTAGACATTGGCTGGTAAGCCGACGGCGTCGGACATATTCCAATTTCCAGTTTCTTGATTGCTCAATAAAAGCTTGAGCACAACAGTCAAAATCATGACGGCAAGGCTGCCAGCGATTATACTCGCACCAATGATGAGTACGTTAGAAATACTCGAATTGAGCATGAATGCTCGTGCAGTAAATGAAGCAACGCTGACAAATGTCAGCGCGGACTTTACGATTCCAAGTCCAGGATCTGCGTCGCCTTCGATATCTATATCGACATCTCCGCCGCCTAAGTCAAGGCCGCCCAATATTGAGGCGAGCATCAAGAGAATCATCAATCCTCCAGCCGCCATTCCAATCCACAATAAGAGATCTACAATAGGCATAATTTCCTCCTTTATTTATGCCATGAATATGCATAAGTCAGACGAAAAATGAATCCTCTACACGTCAAACGTATCAAAAAATCCGATGAACATTGGTCTTGCAATACAAGGTTATTTTCCTTTGACAATTTGCTGCTGATAGCGGCGGCCGTCAGTAGCTGTAATGACAAGAATATAAAGTCCAGAAGTCCACGCATCAGTATCAATGCTCTGCATTTGTACCTGATTGAAATTCATCTCATAGATGCTTGCGCCGAGTAGATCAACGATCTGAATCTGTACATCTTGTGGTTCATCAAATTGGATATTGAGCTGCTGATCGACGAGAGTTGGCACAACTGAAACACCAGTTAATGTAGCAGCTTCTTGAGTTGAGACAATTTGAGCTTGCACACTCACGACTTGAGTCGTCGTGTCTGAGCAGCCATCAGCAGATGTCACGATCAGCTCAACAAGGTAATTTCCTGTCCCAGCATACGTGTGTGATGGATTCATCATCGTGCTTGTCGTCCCATCGCCGAATGACCATTGGTACGAAGTACTGTTTGTAGAAGAACCATTGACAAAATCAACTTGCAAGTATGTCGAATCCCAACCAAAGGCAGCAACTGCCTCAGGATAAACTGTGATGTTGAGAGATTGCTGCTCACTCACGTAGAGATTGCAAGCTTCTTCAGTTACAGATACTGAATAGTTGCCAGCAGCATTCCACTGGATTGTGATCTCATTCGCATTTTCAGATATGATTGTTCCGCCTACGACATCCCAGCAAAATGTAGATGAATTATCAGCAGGTACAGAATACGTAATTGTCTCATATTGACAGATTGCGTTTGTGCCTGAGATAGGCGCAAGCTGTGGACGGAGTGTTTCATAGAGCCAATCGCGACCTTCCCATTTCATTGTGTCGAGATAATCGCCGTTCGTTAATTCTGGCTCATGTCCGATGCCGTACCACGGCGTGTGCTGAGATGGAATTCCGAGATTTTGCATGCGTTGGTGCATGAGTCCGCTGCCCATCATCGATGGCCAAATCGGTAAGCTAAATGGCGAGCCAGCTCCATACTGTACGATCGCATCTCCTGTGCCATGAAAATGCAGTACTGGATTATTGTCAGTCGCGTCAATAAATGCTGTATCGAGTATTGCGCCCCAGTGATTGATGTGTGCTTTAGCAAAAACTGGTTGGCTGCCAAAATCCGTATTGCCGCTACACGAGAAGCAACCGAGATCATTTGGCTCAAGTAAAATACCATACGTACTAGCTGGACGATCTGACTCTTCCAGAAACATGTGGTGAATACCTGCAATGCTACCTGCGCTTGTACCAGTTGTGATAATATTTCCTATATCGATGCGATACCCAAAGCGGCGCTGCGCTAAGTAGCGCAAAGCAGCATCGAGATCTTGAATAGCACGATAGACTGCTCGCTCAGCGCTCTGTCCGCTTACCGTATTGAAGCCAATACGATATTGAATACTCACCACCACATAGCCGCGCTCAGCAAAATATCTCGCATAGTCAGGTATAGGAGGCTGATTGCGAGTGCCGATCAAAAATGCGCCGCCATACATAAAGACTATCACTGGCCGCTTGGAGAGCGTATCTCCATCAGGCTCATAGATGTCAAGATTGAGATCTTGATCAAACAAAGCTCCGTAGGCGCGGGCTTCGCCGTACTTCACTCCTGTCGTTTCGATTACATTTGAGAAGATCGGATCGATGTACCTGACGCCCGCACAATCTTGCGCATAGCTCGAAATGGCAAAACTAAACAAACAGAAAAGTGAAAAAACGTAGAGCTGCTTCATGGGTTTAGGCATTGAGACATGAAGATACAGTTCGTAGCAGAATACAAAAAACAAATATGTGGGGCTGCCCGCAGCAGAGCTGCGGTCGGGCTATTCGCAGTACGGTAACCTAGCCGCTGCTGCGC
>JAHDHF010000038.1:0-3858 GCA_020631455.1 Saprospiraceae bacterium | reverse complement strand
CGCTCGCGCTGCTTCTATCCCTCAGCCATAAAATTAAAACTCAATCGGAGCTGGCTGCTTATTTTCGTCAAGTGCGACAAAGGTGAATCTGCCTGTGATAGCTTTGGTGCGCTCGTCTGCATACATCTGCTCGATGTAGATGTCTACTTTGATATCGAGACTAGTACGACCGACTTTGGAGACTCGACCGACGAGCTCGATAATCGTCCCAGCAGGAATCGGCTGCCGAAAATCAATTTGATCACTCGATACAGTCACGCAGCGCATCCGAGTGAAGCGAGTCGCTGTGATGAAGGCTACTTCGTCCATGAGCTTCATGGCTGTACCGCCAAACAATGTATCATAATGATTGGTCGTATTCGGGAATACGGCTTTGAAAATGTGCGTCTCTGACTCGTCTGCTCGTGCTTGAAAATTCATGTCTTTATAACGAAGCTGCGGAAAAAAAGATTCTCCCCAAAAACAAGAAAGCCAGTCATTGCTGACTGGCTTTCGAAGCATTTTAAAAATTTGATTCGCTTAGACAACTTTGACGTTGATAGCGTTTAAACCTTTTCTGCCTTCTTGGAGTTCAAACTCTACATTGTCGCCATCGCGGATATCGTCGATGAGACCTGTAACGTGTACAAAGTACTCTTTGTCTGAACCTTCTTCTTTAATAAAACCAAAACCTTTGGTTACGTTGAAGAATTTTACTGTTCCTGTGTTCATTGGTATTAATTGATAGGATATTGAATGGCACAAAGGTACTTGCTTGTTGTCGCATTATTTTTTTTATTTATAGAAATCGGTTTATGCTGTATTGTTGTTTATTTGTGATTTAATTGACTGTTTTTTTGTGTTTTTAAAAAACAATATGTTGAAAAACAATGAAACTTCAAAAATAAACACTTGGACAAGCGCTGTGAAGCAGTGGCCGAATGGCCAGATGCGACGGTTCTGCAAAGCAGAACGGAGCAGCCGAGCGAACAGCGAGCTGCGCAACATAGCGACCACCCCGAACAACGTGAGTGGTGGATGGCCCCATATTTTTTGACACAAGAAGGTCGCCTGTCTCTTTTGAACTTGCTGTACATTTGCGACTCAATGCAATGAGCTATGGCGAAGCATTTTGTGAGTTCGAAGGATGAGTCTCCTCGTATTTTCGAGAACCCGATACTTGATTTGATGTCACGTGTGCACTGGAGTGTGCCCTTGATTTTTTGGCTGCCTGTGATCGCGGTGTTCTTGTATGTCAGTGTCGGCTATTTTGGGTATTCGTTGGTCTGGACAGGAGGAATGTGGCTTTCTGGATTGCTGCTTTGGACGCTTGTCGAGTATCTGTTGCATCGGTTTGTGTTTCATTATCATCCGACATCAGAGCTTGGTAAGAAAATCCATTTTTTGACGCATGGGATTCATCATGATTATCCGAATGACTCGAAGCGACTAGTCATGCCACCTGCGATGGGAGTTGTTATTGCGATTCCGATTTTTAGTTTGATGTATGTCACTGTCGGTACGCTTGCTTTTGCGATGATGGCGGGCTTGCTGTGTGGCTATCTGGTGTATGATATGCTGCATTATGCGACGCATCATGCGCGCTGGAAATGGAAGTGGTTTTTGAAGCTCAAGGAGCATCACATGGTGCATCATTTTCAAGATCCTGATAATGGATATGGTGTTAGTTCTCCATTTTGGGATAAGGTTTTTCGGACGACGTTTACGATCAAACGCCGCACCGATAGCTCAGTAGAGCGATAGTATGAACAAGCGGCTCAAAGTCTTGGTCGTGCGGATGAGCTCAATCGGCGATATTGTCTTGACATCGGCTGCTGTGCGTTGCTTGAAACAACAAACTTCTTGTGAGCTGCATTTTTTTACGAAGGCTGCTTACGCTTCGCTCCTTGAGGCAAATCCATATATTGACAGCGTTATTAATTTTAATGATTCGCTAGGAGAAGTTTTGCCTCAGCTCAAGTCGGAGCGATACGATTATGTCATTGATTTGCATAATAATCTTCGCTCTCGACGGATCAGTGCTGCCTTGAATGCGACTTGCTACAGAATGCCAAAATCGAACGTCGATAAGTGGCTAATGGTCAATGTGAAATCGCTCGCGCCTAAGGAAGTGCCGCATGTCGTGACTCGCAGTTTTGAGCCATTAAAGCCACTTGGTGTCAGCTACGATGGTCGAGGATTAGATCATTTTATATTAGAAAAAGATAAAGTAGATCTCAAGGAACTCGATCCGCGACTTGAAGCAGGAAATTATATCGCGATGTCAGTCGGTGCAAAATTTCAAACGAAAGTTTTGCCGCTTGAGAAGCAGCTTGAATTACTTGGAAATATCAAGCAGCTTGTTGTCTTGCTTGGTAGCCCAGAAGATGCAGAACGCGGCGCTCTTCTTGCAGGGCAAAATCTTCATGCGATTAATTTGTGTGGCAAATTGTCTATTCAGCAATCAGCTTCAATCGTCGAGCAATGCGACTATGCGATTACGCATGATACTGGCTTGATGCATATTGCCGCAGCGTTTAAAAAATCAATTGTTTCGTTTTGGGGAAATACAATCCCAGGCATTGGGATGACGCCGTTTTTGCCTGATGATTTTGAAGGAACAATAGATCTGCGCGAAGTTGATAATTTAGCTTGTCGCCCTTGTTCGAAAATCGGGTTTCAAAAATGTCCGAAAGGTCATTTTGAATGTATGAAGCTGCAAGATGTTTCTATTAAAAATTGAACTATTAAAAAAGGGGTTTCTCAATAATTGAGAAACCCTTTTTTAATAGAAACCGAAATTCAAATTATCCTTTTGACTCGTCTGTTTCAGTTTCGAGATTTGACTCGCTCTCGACAGGTGCATCGCCAGTGATGAGTGAGATACGGAGACCAACTTCATCACCGATCGCTTTGTCTTTGGTGACTGACTCAAGCTGAGTCGAGCCGTACTTCATACCAAAGTCAGTGCGATTGATCTTGAATTGCGGCGTCTCAGCAGAGATGCCAGCATCAGTGATTGCGACATTTGCGTTGAATGTGATATTCTTCGTCACATCAAGGAGTGTCAAGTTACCGCTGATTTTGTGTGACGCATCTTCGACGCCTTCGAGTGGCTCGACGCCAGTGATCTCAAATTTTGAAGTTGGGAATTCATCTGCTTTGAAAAAGTCTTCGTTGGCGAGGTGGCCTTCGAGATTTTCTTTGCCTTCGCCAGCTTTGAGGTCAGTGACAGTAAGACTAGCGATGTCGATGTCAAATGTGCCACCGACTAGAGTGCCATTATCAACTTCGAGGCTGCCGCTTTTGAGTTTGAAGTAGCCTTCGTGCTTGTCGCCGCTGAGTTTAGAGCCGACCCAAAAGACTTGACTTGCTTCGAGATTGACATCGACAGTTTCAGCTGATGCAGTAGTTGCTTCTACAGTTTCGACTGCTTCTTTGACTTCAGCAGCTTCGCCTTCGACACCAGCACATGATGCAGCAAAGAGGCCTAGACCGACAGCCGCTATTGCTAGAAAACGGAATGATTTCATGGATAGAGAATTAAAATGATTGATAAAAAAGGTTGATTGATGCACTAAAAAACACCGTTCAACAAAAAAAGTTCTGAATCATCTTGTTTTGATGGCTTCAACTATCAATACAAAGCACATGATAAACGTAAGAAGCTGCTTACATTAGCAGCCAATCTAGAAAATCAACCCACTATGTCAGAAGATAACCGCCTCGACGATTTTATTGATGATACGCCAATGCCTGATATGGGCGATGATGGTGTAGAGCCCCAACAGCTCCTCGGACATCCAAAAGGATTGTTCTTCCTCTTCTTCGCAGAGCTATGGGAGCGATTTTCCTTTTATGGGATGCGCGCCTTGCTTA
>JAHDHF010000194.1 GCA_020631455.1 Saprospiraceae bacterium | reverse complement strand
TGGGCCATCCGCTCCTCGCACGCTCGTCGCGGTCGCTATGCTACGTGGCTCGCTGATCGCTCGGCCAGCCTACGGCTGTCTGCTACGCACCACTTCGCAGCGCTTGTCCGAAATGAAAAAAACAGGTAAAAAAGAAGCGTATACACATTGTCACTCGTATATTTAATAAAACCAACCAACATAGCGAATTGAAGCCTAAAGATCTTTTTACTGAATTACGAATAAGTAAAATTTTCCTCATCATTGTCATAGTTTCTGCCATGAGTTGCAGTGACAATGATATACTTGACTCAGGAGTTAGCTCTACAATTGAGGTTGATTCAGTTTTTTTGTCTAAAGACTCGATATTTTTTTCTGATGAAGAGTATCAAGATTGGCTATCAACCAGACATAATACTGATACATCAAGTTATTTAAGGATCGAAAATGGACGCGCGCTTTTTAACTCTAACTGTAATAATTGTCATCCAAATAATTTTAGAAAACCAGCTACAGGGCCAGCTTTAGGTAATGTCACTATGTATAGAGATATGACATGGCTTATAGAATACACTAAAAGCTCTACGAAAATGATTAAATCTGGTGACATTCTTGCGACATGCCTTTTTTACAATTGGCAGGGATCAGTAATGAATAATTTTGAACATCTTACTGACAAGGAAATAGAAAACATTTACTTGTATATCGAAGATGAATCTAAGAATCAAAAAATCAAAAAAGACGAAGTAAAGTATATCAAAAATTGCAACTTAGATTCACTAAGCTCCCGTTGGTGAAAGATATTCGGCTGAGGGATGGGAGCAGCACAAGCGAATGCAATGAGCGAAGTGGATTTTTCTTTTCTATTAAAAATAGAAAAGAAAAAAGCTAGGCTACCGTACTGCGGACAGCCCGACCCGAATAAAAAGCTCCTAGAATATGTTCTAGGAGCTTTTTCATAAGGGGCAGCCCCAACTTATTATTTTCTTTTCTCAGAAAGCGGGTATTTATTTCTTACGCTTTGACTTGACTTTAAATGACCACGTAAATGAAAATTCGGAGACAATTTCGCCTGTTTTCTGTACGCCTTGAGTTTTGACAGTGACTGTTTGGCCTTCGCCAGTGTCAATGGCTGCTTGTATCGCGTCAAGTATTTTGTCGCCTTCGGTACAATGAAATGTGGTGCGAGTAGTCGCCTTTTTAATAAATGTCGCTTGCATATCAGCGACGAGCATAGAAATCGGTCCGCGATCTTGTGTTGCTACGAGAGCAAGTGCGCCTGTACTGAGCTCGGCTGCTGCTGCTTGTGCAGCGAAGTAGATACTTTTAAATGGATTTTGTGAGCGCCAGCCCATCGGCAGCGAGACTTTGCAATCTTGTGGCGTGATGTGATCGATGCGCACGCCCATAAACCAAGCACCTGGCAGCTTAGCGAGCATAAATAATTTCATTTTCCATGTCGGCATCGTGGCGAGCATGCGCTTGACGCCTTTGCTTTCAGGATTAAATGTGTTGAGAGATGGTGCTTGAGTTGTCATAAGTTGACGATTTTGTGCAAACTTACGAGAAACCATCCGCTGCTATGCAAGTACTCAAGGCTGTATTGGAATATGATGACACATCTGTGCAACTGAATGTGGGCGACACAACATTTTTGGACGAGCTGTATGTGACCTGCGAACTCGAAACGTACGAGGTACGACATGGTAGAGTGCCGCGCCGTCTTCGCTTGACTTTGCATCCAAAGCAGCCCGTCAAGATTAATTCCTTGACGCTCGAATGCACGCATGGCTACGATGCTAAGGAACGTATTTTCTGCAATGGATTTCAATCTTGGTCACAATGTCGCGAACATCATATACGAGACATTCAGCAGCCGACGCGTAGTTTTGCCAAGAAATGGCTCGTCCCTTTTGGAGACCAATACTTCTATGACTATCCAAATCAAGAAGGGCGACTGCATTCTTGGGCGTACACGCATATTGTGCGCAATGATGGACTTGTAGAGTTGGCAGCTTCTCTCAATGAGCGAACTGCATATACTGTCTTTGAGCATGACACGCTCCGCAAGCGAATGATTATTCGAAAAGATTGTGAAGGCTTTGTGCTCGATCATTCATTTCCTGTGATGGATATTTTGCTTATGGTTGGAGAGCCTGAAGTTGCCTATGATACATTCGCTCAATTGATGGAAGCGGAGCGACCCCAAGCAGAGCGGTTGCTTGGATATACGAGTTGGTATCGGCACTACACGAAGATCACCGCTGACATCTTGCGTGCTGATCTCGCTGGCTACGCCAAGCGAAAGCGCTCTGCTCCCGATGGTGCTCAAATTGCATTTCAGATCGATGATGGATGGCAAGCTCACGTCGGCGATTGGCTGAGTATTAATCCAAAACTCGGTGCAGAACCTGCTACACTCTGTCAAGAAATCAAAGCAAAGAGTTACACACCAGGCTTATGGATGGCGCCTTTTGTTGTCTCAAATAAATCGACAACATTCAAGCAGCATAAAGATTGGTTGCTTAAAGATTCAAAAGGAAAACCAGTCAAAGCTGGCTACATACCAATGTGGGGCGGTTGGTTTTATGTCCTTGATTATTACAATCTCGACGTGCAGAAATATCTAACTGCAGCACTCCTGACAATGACTCAAAAATGGGGTTTTCAAATATTGAAACTCGACTTTTTGTACGCTGTCGCCATGCTGCCGCGTGAGCAAAAAACGCGCGGTCAAGTAATGAGTGAAGCGCTTGACTTTATTCGATCTGTCGTAGGGCGTGATGTGCAGCTTTTGCTTTGCGGAATGCCAATCGGTACTGCTCTCGGCAGAACAGAATATTGTCGAATCGGGCCTGATGTCAGTCTCGGTTGGGACACGCCTCTACTAGGATGGCTCCGGAGTAAAGAGCGCCTCAGTACGATAGAGTCTCTCAGAAATACTCTACTCCGCTGGCAGCTTGATAAGCGAATGTTCTTGAATGATCCTGATGTATTTATTCTAAGAAAAAAAGATCATAAACTCACATTCGCTCAGCAAAAAACAGTAGCGCTTGTCAATGCTTTGTGTGGGAGTGTCCTATTCACAAGTGATGATGCGAGTGAATATGCCGACGAAACGCTTGAATTATTTAAGCAAGCAATTGAATTAAGTGAAGCAGAAGTCAAGTCAATTGTACAACTACAAGATGATGTTTTTTCTATTGAATTTGAATTACATCATTCAGTAGAAAACGCGCTTGTCAATTTGACAAAAAAAATGGTTGAACTTGATGGAATTCAAGTTCAACCA
>JAHDHF010000037.1 GCA_020631455.1 Saprospiraceae bacterium | reverse complement strand
GAAAGCCCAAGTACATCGCGCATTTGATTTGGTTGGATGATGCCATCATCCCAAAGATTCGATGTGCTGTACCAGACGCTTGATTCTTGGTCGACTTGCTGCATAAACATTTGCTTCATAGCCGCGCCTTGCTCCTCGTTGTAGTCGTAGCCCGATTTTTTAGCAGCCGATCGCGCGACAATTTCCATCACGCCGCCGAGCTGCTCCGCGCCCATGACAGCGATTTTATGATTCGGGAGCGTATACAAAAATCGTGGCTTGTAGCTGCGACCACACATCGCATAGTTGCCAGCGCCGTAGCTCGCGCCGACCATGATCGTGATTGCAGGCACAGTACTATTCGAGACAGCGTTGATCATTTTTGCGCCATGCTTGATGATGCCTTCCTCTTCGTATTTGCGGCCTACCATAAATCCAGTGATATTCTGCATGAATAAAAGCGGCCGATTTTGCTGATTGCACAATTGAATAAACTGCGCACCTTTATTCGCGGCTTCGCTGAATAGGATTCCATTATTGCCAATGATGCCAACCTCGTAGCCATGCACTTTGGCAAATCCTGTTACAAGCGTAGAGCCGTACATCGGCTTAAATTCATGAAATTCGCTTCCGTCCACGACACGAGCAATGACTTCTCGCATATCAAAAGGCTGCGATAAATCACTCGGTATAATTCCGTTGAGTTCCTCAGAGTCGTAGAGTGGGGCAGCGATGTCTTCAGGCACAAATGCTGATTCGTGGCGCATCGATTCGATGATTTCACGTGCTAGACGAATGCCGTCCTCTTCGCTTTCGGCGAGATAATCACTCACACCAGAGACAGAACTGTGCATCAATGCACCGCCAAGCGATTCTTCATCTGTGACTTCATTGGTTGCCATTTTGACGAGTGGCGGCCCAGCCAAAAAGACCTTCGCTTTATCACGCACAAAAATGCTGTAATCACTCATCCCTGGAATGTATGCGCCGCCAGCAGTACTATTCCCAAAGACAACAGAAATGGTCGGAATACCAGCTTTGCTTCGCTCCGTGATGTCTCTAAAATTCAAGCCACCACGACTAAAAATTTGCGCTTGTTCAGGTAGATTTGCACCAGCACTTTCGACGAGATTAATGACAGGCAGTCGATTTTCAAGTGCAATTTCATTTGCTCGAAATCCTTTTTGCAATGTCGTGAAATCGATTGCTCCGCCTTTGATTGTGCCGACATTGGCGGTAATCATGCACCAGCGTCCTGCTACAATCCCGATACCACACACGAGCGTGCCGCCCACATTGATATCCTTGCGCTGCATCCCTGCGAGCGGCATCAATTCCAAAAACGGTGCATCTTGATCGAGTACAAGTTCGATGCGCTCCCGAGCAAGCAATTTGCCTCGCTCACGAGCGCGAGCGATATACTTTTCCTTGCCTTGAAATCTTGATTTTTCGAGCGAAACCTGGAGTTCAGAAATCAATTCTCCCATTGCAGCTTGATTGGCAGCAAAAGGAGCAGAGCGAGTATTGATACGGGATTCGAGTGCGCGCATGGCAGCAAGATACGATGGCTCAAAAACAAGTCTGCAAACTCGTTTTCAGTTTGATCTGAGATTGTAGAATGATTGTGGGTCATGCTGCCGTATTGCATTTGGCAGCACCGCGCTGCAACCCTGAGTAGTCGGGGTTCCAGGTTTTCGCTATTCGCTCATCACTTCGCTACGCTCGTGAGCGCTACGCGCCCCTTCCCATCGCTTGTCCAGCATTTGATTTAGTCAGTCAAACGATTCAATTCGTACGTTTTTTTAATTCAGCGAAAAAGAATGAATCAATCTTGTGAAAAATGAACGTGAAATGAAGCGACGCACTTTTCTCAAAGGAGCAGCAGGGCTGGCAGCAGCAGGAGTTATGACAGGATTATATACTTGGCAGATTGAGCCATTTTGGCCAGAGTTTGTAAACGTTGATATGGCAATCAAAAATCTGCCAAGTGAATTAATCGGAAAAACAGCAATTCACATCAGCGATATGCATATTGGCGAACGATTTAATTATCAATACATCATCGACACGTTAAAAAAAGCACAAAAACTAAATCCTGATTTTGTTTTTTATACAGGTGATTTTGTTACTTATGAAAATGAACACCAAATCAAGCAGCTCAAAGAAGTGATGAAACATGCTGTGCTTGGTAGCTTGGGCACATTTGGCGTGCTTGGCAATCACGATTACGGCGAAAATTATTGTGAAGAAAAAGTAGCTAAAGGAATTATTCAAGTATTAGAAAATAGTGGTGTTTCTATATTGAGAAATAAAAAAGTAGAAGCAGCTGGATTACAGATTTATGGTATTGATGATTTGTGGGCAATTAATTTTCATCCAGAAAAAGTAATGAATCAAATACAAGAAAATGAAGCTGCTATTTGCTTGGTTCATAATCCTGATGTTGCAGATCTTCCGATCTGGAATCAATACAAAGGATGGATTTTGTGTGGACATACGCACGGCGGTCAATGCAAGCCGCCATTTTTAAAACCACCAATGCTGCCTGTAAGAAATAAACGTTATTCTGCTGGAACATTTGATTTACGAGATGGACGAATCATGTACATCAATCGTGCGATTGGCAATTTGTGGCAACTCCGATTTAATGTGCGACCGGAGGTTACTATCTTTAAACTACTAAGTAAATGAATAATTAATTCGTGAATATAAGAGACGAATACATTTACAAACAAGCATTCGAAGGTCAGTCATACGAAACGATCAAGACTGAAGTGATTGAGCTCGTAAAGGATCAATTTGCCCGAAGAAGAATATTGTTTCAATTAAATGAAATCGTTTATTCAGTAGAAGCCTATAAAACTTCTAGCCGAAAAATAATTCAGACAATTCTATTTGGTGTTATATTAGCTTCTATAGGTGTTATTATCGCTGTTGTTAATCTTTCTTCTGATTTAATTCCATACTTGACTATTGGTCCTATTCTTTTCGGAATTTTTATTGTAGCGAAAGGAATAATTAACTACGCTCAGAATGCAAAAAGTATGAAGAGTTACAAAGAAAATGTATTAAAAAAACTTGGCTGATTGGGTGAAGGAGCTTAATGGCTGAGGGATGGAAGGTGTTGTCTGAACGAGCGTAGCGAGAGAGTGCCGGACAGCCCGACCGCGACGAAGGAGCGGGCAGCCCCAATTAATCATCATCTAGTAATCCGAGACTGAGATTCGTCTTTGCATTTTGGAGTTCGGCATGCGCATGATTGTCTCCTTGAGATTTTGCTACTGCAAGTCCTTGATCGTAGAGTTGATGTGCCTGGTTTTGATCTGTTTTGGCGACCAGCTTTGCATAATGAAAATACAGTCCAACATAGTCTGGATGTGTTTCATGAAGAAGTGAATAGGTTTCCAGTGCAGCTTGCTCATCTTCTTTTTGTTGTTCTTGCGCTAGGGCAAAGAGTAAAAACGCATCATTTGGCTGCTCGGAGAGCATTTTTTTGATACGAGAGAGCCGATTTTGTGAGATTGACATAAGAAAGACGAGAATTTCAACATTTAAGAAATAGACCGAACGGTCTATTTGCTACATTTGCAGCGAATTTGCGCAGATCGCGCACAAAATAACATAAGCTGCATCTATGAATATGCTTGTTTGCGTCAGTCGGACGCCAGAAACGACAGCTCCTGTCAAATTTTCAGCTGACATGTCTGAGTATGATGGCTCAGGGGTCAACTTTATTATGAATCCGTATGATGAGTGGTATGCACTCGTCAGAGCACTTGAAGTCAAAGAGTCTCAAGGAGGAAAGGTCACTTTATTTCATGTAGGCGGCGCCGAGAGTGATGCTGTCATCCGCAAAGGTCTCGCGATCGGAGCTGATGATGCTGTACGTGTCGATGCTGCTCCATCATCATCAATGTTTGTTGCAAAGCAAATTGCAGAATATTGCAAAGCAAATGCAATCGACATTTTGTTTTTTGGAAAAGAGACGATTGATTTTAATGGTGCTGAAGTAGGTGCAATGGCTGCAGAGATGCTTGATATGCCATACATCTCATTTGCTATTGATATGCAATTGGATGGGAATAACGCTACGATCACTCGTGAGATCGAAGGCGGTAAAGAAGTAGGCGAGGTACAGACACCATTTGCTCTTAGTGCAGCAAAAGGTCTTGCTGAGCAGCGCATCGCAAATATGCGCGGTATCATGATGTCAAAGCGTAAGCCTATCAATGTGATCCCTGCCGCTGATGCAGCTGATAAAGCTACAGTTGTCAAGTACGCATATCCAGATGCTGGTGGTGATGTTGTATACATTGAGCCAGACAATATGGATGAGCTTGTCCGCCGCTTAGCTGAAGAGGCAAAAGTCCTCTAGCATTAATCCTCTTTAGAAAGTCGTAAAACGAAAAAATATGGTACTCGTATATGCCGAAAGCCCACAGGGTAAATTAAAAAAAGCTGCTTTTGAGGCAGTGACGTATGGCCGCCAAGCGGCTGATGCAATGGGTGTGCAGTGTGCAGCTCTTGTACTTGGTGCAGCAGATAATGCAGGCGAGCTTGGAAGCTATGGTGCACATGAAGTATATCAAGTCAATAACGACTCGCTCAACAATTTTGATAGCCAAGTTGCTGCTTCAGTAGTATCAAGTGCAGCTCAAAAATTAGGAGCTACTCTTGTTGTGATGATGCATTCATCAAGTGGTAAAGCACTAGCAGGCCGTGTTGCTGTTCGTCTTGACGCTGGACTCGTAACAGCTGTCAATGCACTTCCTACAATCAGCGGTGATGCTGTCAATGTGACAAAGAATGTTTTCAGTGGAAAGGCGATTGCTGAATTCTCTATTTCTTCTGCTACTCGTGTAGTTTCTGTAGCTGGGAATACATTCAAACCAGTTGTAAATGGTGATGCAGCGTCAGTACAAACACTTGACGTAGATGTACCACAAGGTCGCTACACGGTCAAAGAAGTTAGCACAATGGATGGTGTCACGCCACTCCCAGAAGCAGAGCTTGTCGTATCAGCTGGTCGAGGTATGAAAGGCCCAGAAAATTGGGGTATCATCGAAGAACTTGCAGATATCCTTGGCGCTACAACTGCTTGTAGCAGACCTGTAGCAGATGTGGGTTGGAGACCTCATCATGAGCATGTCGGTCAAACTGGTGTCGCGATTAAGCCGAACTTATACTTTGCGATTGGTATTTCTGGAGCGATTCAGCACTTAGCTGGAGTCAATCAAAGCAACGTGATTGTAGTAATCAACAAAGATCCAGAAGCGCCTTTCTTTAAAGCTGCTGATTATGGTATCGTTGGTGATTTGTTTGATGTCGTACCACGTCTCAATGAGTCACTCAAAAAATACAAGGCAGAAAATTCATAATTGAATCTGTCAAGAAGGCAGTTTTTTAAGTTCGGCTTTATTCTTGGTCGTGTTTAAAGAAATGCAGTACTTTATAAGCACGGTACGCGAGTACCGTGCTTACTTTTGTATTCCTCTTATTATGGAAAGAATTGAGCTTGAAATCATCGCCCTGTCGCACAGTATGGCAAAGCACAGTAATTATGCTGTGATCTTAGGAGAACTCGAAGGTCCTCGTCGTTTGCCTGTCGTGATAGGCGGCTTTGAAGCACAAGCAATAGCAGTCTCGATGGAGAAAATGGAGACTCAACGACCAATGACACATGATTTGATGCTCAATCTATTAGAGCATTACGGTGTTGAGCTCAAAGAGGTCGTCATCACTGATCTGAATGACGGTGTTTTTATTGCGGCATTATATTGTGTTCGAGAAGGGATGATTGTAGAGATAGATTCTCGCACTTCTGATGCGCTGGCGCTAGCGGTACGTTTTGGCTGTCCGATTTATACATACGAGCGTATTATGGACGAAGCTGGCATCATACTCGATGATGAAACCAATGAACAAGTCAATGAGGCTCGCCAAACGCAGCGAAAAAAGCCGAAGAAAAAATCACTTGCGGATATGACAGCTGTTCAGCTCGAGAAAATGCTCGGTACAGTTCTCGAAAATGAAGATTACGAGCGCGCTGCTAAAATTCGTGACGAGCTCAATCGCCGCGAAGAAATGAGTTAAGCGGGTTAATAAAACAATCGAGCCGATCTGCCCCTACTTTTTCTGAATACAGTAATTCTCCGCGTACAATCGGAGCCGAAATTCCGTGGCCAATAGATTTTCTAGTGGTAAAAACACGGGCTTCATCCCATAAATCATGTTGAATAAAGTGATTCAATAATTGTGCTCCGCCTTCTACAATAAGCGACAAACAATCGCGTGCTTGAAGGTCAGAAAGAATTGATTGAATTGGATTTGTGTTTGAAGTCTCAATGCACTCAACTTTAGTTTGATTCAAATGTGTCGAACCTTTAGAAGTATATATAACGGTTTCTGTTTGACCATCAAAAAGCTGATGCGAATGCGGAACAATTGCTTGACGATCAAGAAGCAAACGCAGCGGATTTCGACCATTTGCATGTCGAACTGTCAAGGCTGGGTTATCTAAAATTGCTGTTTTTGACCCGACTAAAATGGCATCTTCCTTTGCTCGCCAGCGGTGGACAAGCCGCTTCGCGATTGCACTCGACAGCCAAACTTGTTTATCCGATTGCCCAATAAAGCCATCAGCACTTTGAGCAAATTTGAGAATAATGTATGGCCGCTTTTCGAGCATTGATGTTGCAAAACGACGGAGCAGCCAGCGACCTTCTTGTTCTAGTATACCAACATCGACTTGAATACCAGCTTCTCGTAATCGTCGGACACTCTTACCCGCAACTTTAGGATTCGGATCGACAACAGAAATAACAACGCGCTTGGGATTCATCTGTAGTAGAGCATCACAGCATGGCGGCGTACGACCATGATGCGCGCAAGGCTCTAATGAAACATAAATAGTCGATTGGCTGAGGTGTTTTCTGTCAGCATCCTTGACATTTGCTAGTGCATTTCGCTCGGCATGAGGCGTCCCAGCTTTTTTATGCCAACCCTCAGCAATGATGCGATCATCGTGCACAATGACGCAACCGACAATTGGATTTGGTGATGTATTGCCAAGCGCGCGCCGAGCGATGTCAAAACATCTTCGCATATAAACCTCATCTCGCATACCGCGAAGCTACGAGTTCCGCATCTTTGTAGCATGAATCGTGGCCAAGCAAAAGAATTTGTATTCAAAAAAATCAAAAGCAGCTTTCATGAAGCTGAGGCCGCTCGATTGAGTAAATGGTTGATCGAAGATCTTGCTTGCGATGATTATTCTATTGAATTTTTAAATCCATTTATACAACGATTAATTCAAAATGAGCCGATACAATACGTGACCGAAAAAGCTCACTTTTATGGACGTGTTTTTTATGTCGATTCAGATGTTTTAATACCAAGGCCAGAAACAGAGGAGCTCGTTTATACTTGTTTGAAAAATTTTGGTTTTCATACTCAATTTTCAATTCTTGATATCGGGACAGGTTCTGGTTGCATACCGATTACTCTTAAAAACGAGCGACCAAAATGGAATGTATCTGCACTTGATGTTTCAGAAAAAGCCTTGAATGTTGCAATTCAAAATGCACAAAAATTAGATGCTGATGTTTCGTTTATTCAAGCAGATATTTTGGATAAACAACAATGGAATTCCTTGCCTCAAGTTGATCTCATTATTAGTAATCCACCCTACATTCCTAATAAGGAAAAAGAACTAATGGCTAGTCAAGTACTCGATTTTGAACCGCATCTTGCATTATTTGTAGATAACAAAACGCCACTTCTTTTTTATGAAAAATTAGCATCACTTGGTAAACAAATGAATGCTTCGGTATTATGCGAATTAAATGAATTTTATTCTGAAGAATCCAAGCAGCTTTTTGAAGAAAAGTTTTATTCTGTAGAAATAATAGACGATTTACAAGGCAAACCACGGGTGCTCTTGGCTCAGGGATAGAAGGCAGCACTCGCTTGCGTGTGGATTTCTATTTTTTTTATCAAGGGGCTTATGCCCCTTGATAAAAAAATGAAAGCTAGGCTACCGTACTGCCGGATAGCCCGACCGCCGAAGTCATGAGGCGGTGAGCCCCAACTTTTTGTAATTAGTAAAAATAATGGGCCGCGCCTCTACAAGTAGAGTCGCCGCGCTGTACAGGGTTCGCTGTTCGCTCATCCCTCCGCTGCGCTCCGGGAGCGCCAAGGCGCCCCTTACCATCGCTCGTCCAATTTTGGCTTTGATATTCTGAGAATTGCGTACTTTGTCATCAGTTTAATTCGAAATACGAACGATGAGCAAAATTCAATTAAAAAATGTATCGTCTTTGCCGCCAAAAAATACGTCGCGCAAAGAAATAGAAGAGCTGACAAAAGATTACGCAAAAGAAATTGCTGTTTGGCATGAAAAGCTCAGAGCCGAAGGCGATCAATCGCTTTTAATTATTTTGCAAGGAATGGATTCGAGCGGAAAGGATGGCTCTACAAAAGCTGCTTTCGAGCGCTGCTCGCCGATCGATATTCATGTAGTACAATTTAAGAAACCAACGCCAATAGAATTTGCTCATGACTTTTTGTGGCGTGTACATAAACAGGCTCCTGCTAAAGGTTCAATTCATATATTTAATCGATCACAATACGAAGATGTGTTAATTCACCGTGTGCATGATTGGATTGATGATAAGCATGCACAATTTCGGTTTCGTATGATTGATGCATTTGAAGAACTTATTCAAGTCGATAATAATACACGAGTAATAAAATTGTTTTTGCATTTAAGTAAAAGTCGCCAAGAAGAAAAATTACGTGAACGCACAACTGAGCGTCGTAAATTTTACAAGCACGGTGATGGTGACTGGAGCGAACGCGAGCATTGGGATAAATACATGGCTGCTTATGAAGATGTATTAAATTATAATTCTGTAGCGCCTTGGACAATTGTGCCATCTGATAAACGTTGGTATCGAAATTATATCGTGACAAAAACAATTGTTGAGGCATTGCGCGATATGAATCCGCAATTTCCGGATCTTGATAGCGAATTATTTACGCAGCCAAAAGATGCTTAGAGAAGTCGAAAAAACACGAGTTGATAAATGGCTCTGGAGCGTGCGGATATTTAAATCGCGCTCTATTGCTGCAGCGGCTTGTCGTGATCGCCATGTCAAAGTCAATGATGTTGCTTTAAAACCATCGGCGCAAATACAAGTAGGCGATATTGTCCAAGTACGCAAGAATGGCTTTTTGATGAAATATCAAATTGATAAAGTCATTGAGCGGCGCGTTGGTGCTCCATTGGCTGTTGAGTGTTATACAGATTTGACGCCTGAAGAAGAATTAAATAAATACAAGAGTTGGTTTACGATGGGTAAGGCTGCTGAAAAACGCGAAAAAGGTCTTGGCCGCCCTACAAAACGAGAGCGTCGGGATATTGATAAATTTAAAGAAGAGGAAGACGAATTATTTTCTTTTGATGATGAATAAATCATTCGAAAACACATTTGGAATAGTGTTATTCATACTCGGGTTATGTGTTCTCCTTTTTCCGATTTGGAGTTGCGCTATTTTTTTGACCCAAGATGGTGCAGCTCATATTTATACTGCGCATTTACTCAATGTCATGCTCGATGGCGAGTGGGCAAATTCAACAATAGGCGAATACTTTGATCCTGCGCTACATGTTTGGCCGAATTTATTAGCAGATGTTCTACTTACGCCTTTAGTTCGATTTTTTGATCCAGTCATAGCCGAAAAGCTGTTTCAATCATTTCTGGTTTTATCATTTCCGTTCTCTGTTTTATTTTTTGTTCGAGAGCATCGATATCGCATGCATATCGCTACACTTGTATTGCCGCTTGTATATAGTTGGACTTTGTACAAGGGGTTTTATAATTTCTATTTATCAATTCCGTGCTGCATTGTCGGTATTCGCTGCTGGTATGATTATACACGCACGTATTCGATGACTTGGTTGATTGCGGCTGCAGTAGCTACTTGGCTGACGTATACTTCGCACTTAATAGGTGTAGGTATACTTGGCGTAGCTGCTCTTTTGATTGTGAGTTTGCATTGTTTTAATCAAGTATTAAGTTCTTATAAGTATCCAAGTAAACTTGTCAAACATTGCATTAAAAATTTTGGAGCATTAGCCATCGTATTTTTCGGGCCTTTTTTATTATCGATTGCGTATTTTCTTGGTAGCGGAGCGCATGATCAATCGGCGGTTTTGCAACCATTTGATGAATTGATATTTGCCTGGCTTTTGGGTGAGACCTTATTAATGACTGAATCAGCTTATGAGCAGTCAATCGTTGATATGATACCAGAGTGGTTTGCTCTATTAGCTTTTTGCGGATTGGTATATTCTGCCATTAAATCAAAAATCCATAGCTTTGATCTTGGACTTTGCTTGTTGTTCGCTTTTGTAGTATTTGGATTTTTTCTGCTTGAAGATCAACTTGGAGATGGTGGATTTATTACAGTTCGCCTTGCATTGTATTCGTATTTTATTTTGGCATTACTTGCCGCTAGAAGTATTCGAACTAGATGGCTGGCAATTGTATCATCTATTATGAGTTTAATTTTGACTTTTGCACTTGTCGCAACTCGTAAGAGTACAATTACATCAATTTCAAAGCAAGCAAATGCAGCCTTAGAAATTGCGTCTAAGCTAGAGCCGTATTCGACTTTGTACACGATGAGTTTTAATAAAAATGTTTGTGATAAATCAATTGACAAAACACGTGATGTAAAACCATTTCTTCATCTTGGTGGCTATGCAGCTGCTCGTAATGAAGATGTCGTTTTAATCGATCATTATCATGGTTTATATCGCTATTTTCCAATTAAATGGAAAACAGATAAAAATCCTTATCATCACCTCGGTTACAGTGGCGGTATAGAAGGCAATCCACCTGAACTCTATTTCAAAAACTACGAAGCCAAAGGCTCGCAAGTAGATTACGTTCTTTCTATTTGTCTTGATGAGACAATCGAGGACGTGCGAATACAAGCAGCAGTAAAGCAGCTCGATGAGCAGTATATCTTAATAGAAACTGCTTCAGATGAAAAGTCAGAATTATTGAAAAAACGTTAGAGTTTTACGTCATTTAATAAGTCATCATCAACGAGTTCTGGCATCGTTACTTGTAAACTTGGATAAGCATCCATTGTCCGTTGAATCGTACTCATCGCATGCGGATTACGCGCCCAAGAGCGTCGTGAGATTCCATTATTGACATCCCAGAAAAGCATTGACTCAATTCGTCTTGCAGCTTCATCGGATCCGTCTATGTACATTCCGAAGCCGCCATTCATCACTTCGCCCCAGCCGACGCCACCGCCATTATGGATGCTGACCCAAGTCGCACCGCGCATTGCATCACCGATCACATTATGCACAGCCATATCAGCTGTAAATCTCGATCCATCACGGATATTTGACGTCTCACGATACGGACTATCTGTTCCACTCACATCATGATGATCGCGTCCCAGGACGATCGGAGCAGAAAGTCGCCCATTTTGAATTGCTTCGTTAAATGCCAAAGCGATGCGCATTCGGCCTTCGCTATCGGCATACAAGATGCGCGCTTTTGATCCAACGACGAGTTTGTTCTCGTCAGCTGTTTCGATCCAGTGCAAGTTATCCGCTAACTGCTGCTGAATTTCCTTAGGAGCTTCTTTTTGCATTTGCTTAATGACTTCAGCAGCTATTGCATCTGTTGTCAGTAAGTCTTCATCTGTACCCGAACAGCAGACCCAACGAAATGGTCCAAATCCATAATCAAAACACATAGGTCCCATGATGTCTTCGACATAACTTGGATATTTAAAGCTGCCATCAGCTTTTAAGATGTCTGCATGAGCGATATCACGTGCACATTTTAAAAAGGCATTTCCATAGTCAAAGAAATACATTCCTTTTGCTGAAAGCGTATTGATCGCATTGACATGTCGTCGCAAAGTGTCAGCGACTTGCTTGCGGAATTCAACTGGATTTGTTTCCATCAAATGCTTACCTTCTTCAAAAGTCAAGTCAGCAGGATAGTAGCCGCCATCAAATGGATTATGCAAAGATGTCTGATCAGATCCGAGCGCGACATCTATTTTTTCTTCAACGATACGCTCCCAGAGATTGACAATATTGCCGCAAAATGCTAATGCAACCGCCTCTTTAGCAGCAAGCGCTTCTCGCGTGCGGGCAAGCAAAGCATCCAGATCATCATAGACCTCATCAACCCATCCGTGTTTGTGGCGCTTATGCGCTGCGATTGCATCTATTTCTGCGACAATACCAACAGCACCTGCAATTTTAGCAGCTTTACCTTGTGCACCAGACATCCCGCCTAGACCAGATGTCACAAACAGATGCCCACGCATTGAGTCCAAACCTTTCAAGCGACCTGCATTTAAGACTGTAATCAAGGTTCCATGCACGATCCCTTGCGAGCCGATATACATATACGAGCCAGCAGTCATCTGACCATATTGCGAGACCCCAAGCGCATTATACCTGTGTAGATCATCCGATTGCGAATGATTCGGAATCATCATGCCATTGGTCACGACAACTCTGGGTGATTCCATACTAGCAGGAAATAATCCCAAGGGATGGCCGCTGTACATCACAAGCGTTTGCTCATCAGTCATCTGACTCAAGTACTGCATCGTCAGTCTGTACTGCGCCCAATTCTGAAAGACAGCACCATTGCCGCCATACGTCACGAGCTCATGCGGATGCTGCGCATTGGCATGATCGAGATTATTGTCAATCATCAACATAATGGAAGCCGCAGCGCGCGATTGTGCAGGATATGCATCGATCGGTCGCGCAAAAATCTCATAATCTGGACGATAGCGATACATGTAGATATGTCCGTAGGTCCTCAATTCTTCCAGCAGCTCGGGCAGCAATTCTTCATGCAGTGCTTTTGGGATGTAGCGCAAAGCATTTCGCAGTGCAAGTTGAGTATCAGCATCCGACCATTTTGTGTGATACTCCTCATTATCGTAAGCGTCCACTTTTCGTTTTGGCGCATGACTTATCGTAGCATCATACGGCTTAGCCTTAGGCAAATGATCTTGCGGAATTCCTGCTTGTATCGCTGCTCGAAAAAATTCTAAAGATGGTTGCTGCGTCATGGTCCAAATATACCGCAAGACAGAATTGTTTGAATGATTGTGGGCCATCCGCCTCATTTCATTCGGCGGTCGCTATGCTTCGTGGCTCGCTGTTCGCTCGGCTGCTGCGCTCCGCTTGCATCTGGCTTCATTGCATTTCGCCACCACTTCGCAGCGCTTGTCCGAGCTGCTTGGCTGAGGGATAGAAGGCCTTGTCTGAACTCCGAGTGACTGGAGGGAACTCGGAGAGAGTGCCGTATAGCCCGACCGCAGATGAATGAAATGAAGCTGCGGGCAGCCCATGATAGTATCTACATTATTATTGTATGCCGTGAGCATTGAGTCGCTTGAGCATGAGCGTGCGCGCTTGCTCTTTGAGCGTCTCGATATCATCATGCGTCATGCCCGTGGTTTCGAGTGGGCCATCATGATAGACTTCCATAAATCCTGGACGAGCATCAACTTTGCGGAAAGGGCTGCTAAGTTTATCTGTGCCGATAACTGTTGTAACAAGCATCGGCGCTTGATTGTCTATGGCGAGACGAAATGCACCATCATAAAATTTGGTAAGTGGCTCTTTGGTGCGATTGCGTGTTCCTTCTGGGTAGATAAAAATATTGTATCCGTCATCCATTGCTTGGCGCAGTCTATCAAAACTTTTCTTGCGAGATTCTTTATTCGTACGATCGACTGTGACTGCTACGTAATATAGCAGGGCTCCAAAGAGTGGGACATTCTTGGCTTCTTCTTTTGATAAAAAACGATAAAGCTCTGGGTAAGAAACCGCATTAAGTGGAATGTCTAATATCGAACGATGATTAGATATCAAAACATGACTTCGCGTTGTGTCAATATTCTCTCTACCATGTACTTTCCAAAACATGAGACCGCCCCAAAGAATCATATATCCAGCAAACCGATGGCAGTAAAGCTGCACAATTTTGCGCCCTAGTCTTTTTGGTAGTATGATCTTGCAAAACCATAATAGAGGTAGAAGCCAGATCAAATAGAACATGAAAAGACAACCGACCCATATGCCCCAAAGTGTTCTGAAAATGCGTGTCATAGATTGAATATGTCTCGAGATGCGAAGATGGCAGTAAATTACCTTACTTTTCGGTCTTGAAACGAAGTTGTGCGAAAATCTGAATCCCGATACCAAGTGTTGCCACATATCTTGCCTGAGCGCAAGGATTGGCCTATCGTCAAAATGAGCGAAAGTATGCCTGCGCTCAAGCAGGTCTGGATCGAAGAAACGGTCGAGCGACTCAAAGCTGCTCATGGCAATGAAATTGACGCAATCATCGCCAAGACCATTCACCTTGAGCGGATCCGAGTCAAAACTGAAGCATGGAAAGTCGATGATCCTGAAGAAGGCAAACTCTGGCGGAAACTCCAGCAATCGCTCGCTCGTGAAGCGCTTGATAGCAATACTCAAGAAGCCGAAGAAGTCAGCGAAGATTTGCTCACGAAAATTGTGACGCTTTATGCAAATGAAATAGCGGGCAATTTTCAGATCCCGACGTATTTTTTTGCTAGAAAATATCTGTCACTTGGTTTTGATCGATTATTAAATGCAGCTGGCAGCCGCAACCTGCGCCGCCTTTATGGCCGCAAGCTCGATATGCGAGACAGAATCAAATCGTATGGGCCGCTTGAGCACATCCGATCCTTGGCGCAAAAAGGAACGCTCGTTTTATTGCCGACGCATTTTTCAAATCTCGACTCAATTTTAATTGGTTGGGCAGTTGATATTTTAGGCTTGCCAGCATTTAGTTATGGTGCTGGATTAAATTTATTTAATTCAGCGATTCTCGGTCATTACATGAATCGACTCGGCGCGTATAAAGTCGATCGCCGCAAACGTAATCCTATTTATTTGGAAACGCTTAAATCGTATTCGCGATTGACGGTTGAAGACGGCGTACACAGTTTATTTTTTCCTGGTGGTACGCGATCTCGTTCTGGTCAAGTCGAGACAAAACTCAAAATGGGGCTTCTCGGTACAGTCGTAGAAGCACAGCGTCGAGTATTGCAACGCGGTCAAGACAATAAAATATTTATTGTGCCCCTAGTACTTGATTATCATATTGTACTTGAAGCAAAAAGTCTTATCAAGCAGCATTTGAAAAAAACAGGAAAAGAAAGTTTCATTATTCTCGATGATGAATTTGCGAGCAATAAAAAAATTCTATCCTTTTTATGGAAGATTTTTAGCAGCTCGTCAGAGATACAATTGTCATTTGGAAAGCCGCTAGACGTGCTCGGTAATTTTGTAGATGAAGACGGAAAAAGTATCGGCGTCAATGGCGAAGAAATTGACTTAAAAGATTACTTTACTTCTGGTAATGAAATAGTCGCTCATCGTCAGCGCGAAGAACAATATACACGCCGCTTGGCTGACGTGGTCGTCGAGCGTTTGTATGCAGAAAATATCATCTTATCAAGTCACGTCGTTGCGTATACGATGTTTCAATTATTGCAAGCATTTTTTAATGATCTTGATTTGTACGGATTATTACGATTGCCAGATGACGAAGCATATCTACCGTATCAGGTATTCAGAAGTGCAATCGCTAAAGTGCAACAAGAACTGCTTGAGCTCGAGCGCAATGAACAATGCAAACTCTCATCTAAAATCAAATTGGATCTTGATGAATTTATAGCAGATGGTCTGAAGCAAATTGGTATTTATCATGCAAAAAACGTCCTTTATCGAACAGATAAACATGATCTCAAAACTGACGATATCTTGCTGCTGTATTATTATCACAACAAACTCCGCGGCTACGATATCACTGAGCGAATCGACTGGCGCGAATGTGTCGAATCCGTAAACCAAGCAGCTCGATGAACCTTAAACCAACATATCTTGCTGGACTCGGGATAGGCTTGATTACTACATTCTTGTGTACGTGTATCATACTCCTGATGTATTTCCTCAATCCGATGTGGCTGCTTTCATATCCATCAGGAGTTAATATGTTGCTCTGCATTCTGGCGATGATAGTCGGCGTAAGATATTGTCATCAAAAAGCTGCTCCTGAATATTCTCTATTGACTGTTGGCTTAGGTGTTTTTTTAATTTTTGCGCTTGCTTGGTTTGGCGTTGAATTAACCTATTCAATTTTGTATTCTGTTGATGCTGAATTTCTCGAATTGTATCGAGATGTATCGAAGAATAATTTCCGCGAGCAATTTGGTGAGACTTACAAAGAGACAGAATTAAAAGATTTTGATGCAATAGTTGATGCTACGCATCCAGCAGCTTTTGGTGAATTTATTATGCGATTTGGATTGAGAATGTTGCCAGGTTTGGCAGTGTCTTTTTTCATTGCATTTGTCTATCGTATTTATAAAAATCGTTCAACCATTTAAATCCCTGAATTATGTCTCAGCATTTTACGACTAGTGATGACGAATTTATTCCTGATCCATCGCCTTGGAAACTCGCAACAGTTTTTGGACTTGCAGGTGCATTTTTACAAGTAGGATTATTGATGCTACAAGTAGATGTGTTAGATGCAATTTCGAGTATTCCACTGTCTGTGGTATTTGGTATTCTTCCATTTTTAATCGTATTGCCTATTGGTTTAATTAATTATCGCCGTAAGCTTAATGGGTTTATGTCCTTCAAACAAGCAGCTGGATTTGCAGCAGCCTGTGGCGGAATAATTGCCATAGTAGGAGCTGTACTCATGTTGATTTATATGCTGTATATCAATCCGTCTTTTATTGATGATCTGATGGCTTCTACTTTGGATATGATGGATCAACTAAATCCAGAAGACACACCACCAGAAGCAGTCGAAATGCAGAAAAATATGATGGGCTGGTTTGTTAACCCGTATGTTATGTTTTTCTCAAATATTATCAATAGTTTTATTTATGCATTAATTGTCGGTTTGATTAGCGCTGCGATTATGCAAAAAACGAGAGCGTAATTTAATTTTTTGGGGCGTCCGCTTCACGATGTTCAGCGGCGGGCTGTCCGCAGTACGGTAGCCTAGCTTCTATTAAAAATGTCAAGCAAATTGCTTGGCATTTTTAATAGAAGCCGCCCTAGCGGGCGCTGCTTCCATCCCTACGCCTAAGCTGCTTTTTTTTATACGATTCCTCGGACAAGCGATGGAAAGGGGCACGAAGCGCTCACGAACGCGAGTGAGTGATGAGCGAACCCCGACTACTCAGGGTTGCAGCGCGGTGCTGCGAAACGTCAGTGAAGCAGCATGGCCCATTATTTTTTGCTGAGTTCTCCAATGACAAATTGATACCTTTGGACAAAGAACACGAATTATGAATCTCGATCTGACAAATAAAACAGCATTGATCGGTGGCGGTAGCCAAGGTATCGGCTATGCGGCTGCGCAAGAACTCGCAGAGCTTGGTGCGACTTGTATTTTACTTGCGCGCAGCCAAGGCGATCTTGAGCGCGCCGTTGCTTCACTCGCCAAGCCAAATGGTCAGCAGCACACATATTATGTCACTGATTATGACAAAACAAACTCACTCCGCGAAGTCGTCAGATCAATAACATCGGAACACGAGATTCATATCTTGATTCATAATACTGGCGGCCCTCCGGGCGGCCCAGCGCATGGAGCCGATGTTGATGATTATGAAGTTGCGTTTAGGCGGCATTTGCTCGCAGGGCAAGTCCTTGTGCAAGCGACTTGGCCGCAAATGAAAGCTGCAGGCTACGGGCGCATCATCAATGTCATCAGTACAAGTGTTAAGCAGCCGCTCAATAATCTCGGCGTCTCCAATACGATACGCGGCGCAGTCGCCAATTGGAGCAAGACGCTCGCCAACGAACTCGGGCAGCACGGCATCACAGTCAATAATGTCTTACCAGGCGCGACCAATACAGCTCGTCTGCAAAGCATTATTGAAAATAAAGCCAATAAAACAGGCAAAAGCATCGACTCAGTCAGCGAAGGTATGCGCTCTGTCGTGCCGCTCGGACGATTTGCAGAGCCGCACGAGACTGGAGGTGTGATTGCATTTTTGGCGAGCCCAGCAGCTGCGTACATCACAGGCGTCAATATCCCAGTTGATGGCGGCCGCACAAAGTGTCTTTAATTCATTTCCTTCGTCAAGAAATCAACGTATCTTAATCGAACTAAAAATCACACAACTATGGGCGGCTTTATTATTACTCTGATCGGAATGATTGTCATGCTTGTTGGCGCGCTTGGTTTTTTTCCAGGTTACAATACTGCTGAGCCAGATTCACTCTGGAAAATCATTTGCCTCGTCGGATTTATTATCAGCTTTATCGGCATGTTTATTTGGGTCGGATCGACAGCTCAAAAAGTCGATTATCGCCGCAATTAAATCCTAGTAGCGTTTGTCGGCTGGGCGAGTGATGCGATGCCAAGCAGCTCGCATGATGATGATCACGTGATTCCAAAGATTTGGAAGAAAACCGTAATGCTCCTTCAAAACCGCGTAGCGGTTTTTGAGGCTTTGTTTGTGTCGTTGCCGTGATAAGCCGCCGACTTGAAAATCTGCAAGCACACGCTCGACATTTGTATTCTGCTTGCTTGCCTTGAGGCATTTGATCACCCAGTCAATATCCGCGCAGAGATTGTCAGCGATATATTCTGGAGCGATCTCGACCTTTGGCAAAAAGCCTTGATGGCTCACAGTCATTCCTTTGTTCAATGATCGCCACATGAGCTGCTTGGGCAAGACTTGGGTCGTAATCTCGCTTCGAGTACCGATAGGTTTGCGCTCGGCATCGACCATCATCACCTCTCCGAAGAGAATATCTGTTTCGTGTGTTTCGGCAGCGAGCATCTGCTCGATCGTATCATGTGCATGGATCGTGTCACCTGCATTGACAAACCAGATGTAGCGACCTGTCGCCATGCGGATGCCTTTATTCATCGCGTCATACAGACCATTGTCTGGCTCGGAGATTAATCTGATCGAGTAGGGCAGATCGCGCTCATCAATAAATGCTTGCACATCGGCAGCCGTTGTGTCAGGACTCGCACCATCGATGATAATATGCTCGATATTTTGATGCGTCTGCGTAGCCACACTCTCACATGTCAAAAGCGCGCCTGCCGCATCTTTAAACACAACCGTAATAATGCTAATGTCTGCTTGCATTGAGCCACAAAGCTACACTTCTCGATTATTCTTCTAGATTTATTTGGGCCATGCTGCTTCACTGACGTTTCGCAGCACCGCGCTGATCCGCAGTACGGTAGCCTAGCTTGTATTGCTTGATGCCATAAAGGTGTCCCTTTGGAGGGACAGATCGCGAAAGCGATCAGGGAGGTAAATCTGAATAATGACATCAAGCAATACAATCCGCCCTACGGGCGCTGCTCCCATCGCTTGTCCGAGGATGAAAAATATTGGTTTAATGAAAAGCCTTTTTCGTAGGGTGAAGTTTTTAACTTTGAAAACTTTAAAACCAAAGTTGAAATCTTAAAAGAAGTAAATTTTTGATGAAGCAATTAGGTACATTTTTCTCATTGTTAAGTTTTGTTGTTTTAACTTTTGGATGCCAACATGAATCCAATGATTCTGGAATTCCTATTGATTATAGTTATGAGGATGCTTCTGATGAGAAATGGACGTGTGATGACTTTGATGATTTTTCTATTTGCAAACCAGAAGAGTGGTCAATTATGACAACTTCAGATGTTGAACGAGTTTATTACATCAATGAAGCTAAATCACAAAGAAGTTATTTAGCATTTATGAAGTATACGATAGAAGAAAGCGATGATGTTCTTTTAGACTATTTGAGAGAGCTTAACGATAATATTCTAGCAGATACAACCAGAGCTTTTTCTCAGAAAAAGCTATATAAAATTAAGACGAGTAAGTATGAAAATATGTATTCAGCTCAATTTTCTATTTTAGAAGATTCAATTATGTATTCAGCTAATTCTTTCTTCTTTAAAAAGGATGATCAACTTATTGATGTTACTCTTTATGATAAATTTGAAAACTCAGAGGAGAATTATAAAATATTTCAAACCTTATTACATAATGTGAGGTACAATGATGAAATCTATTTTTCAAATCTAAAGATTATTAAAGACTATAAAGAGTTGGAATTTGATTCATTGTAGTCGTTTAAGTTTTTTGAAACCTTCGGACAAGCGCTGCGGAGTGGTGCGACCGAAGGGAGCAGACTCAGACGTTG
>JAHDHF010000193.1 GCA_020631455.1 Saprospiraceae bacterium | reverse complement strand
TGGACAAGCGCTGCGAAGTGGTGGCGCAGCCAGATGCCGAATGCAATGAGGCAGCCGAGCGAACAGCGAGCCACGGAGCATAGCGACAGCAGCCACATTTTTCTATTGAAAAATGTGGCTGCTGATGGCCCATTAAAATAAATGATGAATTATCTCTTTGGAGACATTCTGATGACTGGTACGATCATCTCTTCGAGTGAGATGCCTCCATGTTGGAATGTATCCCGATAAAAATTATTGTAGTAGGTGTAATTATTCGGGTATAAGAAGAATTTATCTTCTTTTGCAAAAATAAATGTTGAACTAATATTCGGTGTAGGGAGACCAGCAGCTTCAGGTTTTTTAAACGCTAATACATCACGTGCTTCGTAGCGCAAATTGCGCCCCACTTTATAACGTAAATTTGTAGTCGTTTCTCTATCGCCGACTACTTTGCTTGGCTGGCGTACTTGTATTGTTCCATGATCTGTTGTGACTATTAAATTAATATCACGTTCAGACATTTTTTTTAATGATTCAAATAAATGAGAATTAGCAAACCACGAAGCGGTCAGAGAACGATAGCTTCGCTCATCTCCTGCCAGTTCTTTAATAACTTCCATCTCTGTACGCGCATGAGAAAGTGTGTCAATAAAATTGTAGACAATGACACTTAAATCTTGATCTAGGAAATTAAGTGTCTTGTCATACATTGTCTTAGCGTGACTTGTATTTGTTACTTTAAAATATGTGTGTTTTATTTCACGCGGAATAAGTCGTTTAATTTGAGAAGCTAAAAATGTTTCTTCGTGCAGATTTTTTCCGCCTTCATCATTGTCATTTTTCCATTCACGTGGAAAGTATTTTGCGATTTCAGCTGGCGTCATTCCAGCGAATATTGCATTGCGGCTGTATTGAGTCGCAGTAGGTAAAATAGAGTAGAAATAATCTTCTTCATCTACTCTGAAAAATTCAGTGAGCATTGGCTCAATTATTTTCCATTGGTCGTATCGCAAGTTGTCAAGTAATAACATGACTGTTGGTTTATCTTCATTGACAAACGGCAATACTTTTCTTCTCATTAAATTATGAGAAAAAGTCGGTGCTTCATCAGGGTTTTTGATCCAGTCGCCATAATTGCGTTCTACAAATTTGCTGAATTCTGCATTGGCCTCGCGCTTTTGCATATTGAGAATGTCAGCCATCGCATTTGTATTGGCTTCGTCGAGCTTTAACTCCCAATTAATTATTTTTCGATATGTATCAACCCATTCATCATACGTCAAGCCACTATTGATGGTCATGAGTATTTCTCTAAATTCTTGCTGATAATCAATGGTTGTTTTTTCTCGTACGAGGCGTCTATTATCAAGTACACGTTTAAGTGTAAGCAAAATTTGATTTGGATTGACGGGTTTAATTAAGTAGTCGCTGATCTGGCTGCCGATGGCGTCATCCATGACGTCTTCAGCTTCATTCTTAGTAATCATAACTACAGGCAAGTGCGGATTGGCCTCTTTGACTTTAGCAAGAGTCTCAAGTCCAGTCATCCCTGGCATGCTTTCGTCTAAAAAGACGATGTCAATATCTTTATGAGCTTCTTGTTCATCAAGCGCATCATATCCATTGCTGACAGTAATGACATCATATCCACGATTTTTGAGAAATAAGACTTGCGGCTTGAGCATGTCGATTTCATCATCCGCCCATAGTATTTTGATATTTTCCATAGTCGATTCGTTAGCTGTTTAACCTTGTTTCAGTTTTAACGTTGCAAATAAGACACATTAATATGGTATGAACGTGAATGTTGTCATAAACTTCTGAACTTAGCACAGCTTAATCGAGAACTAGGTCTTCCCTCATGACGAATACGCGCAAAATTATTAATGATCCAATCTATGGGTTCATTACAATCGAGAATGAATTCGTGTTTAAACTAATCGAGCACCCTTGGTTTCAGAGGTTGAGGCGAATCAAGCAGACGAGTTTGACTCATCTCGTTTATCCTGGTGCACTACATACTCGATTTCATCATGCTCTCGGTGCGCTTCACTTGATGACGCTTGCAATCAATGAACTCAAAGGAAAAGGTGTTGATATAACAGACGAAGAAGCACAGGCCGTACAATGTGCCATATTGTTACATGATATTGGTCATGGACCATTTTCTCATACATTAGAAGGGACGCTACTCGATATTCATCACGAAGATATTGGGATTGCAATCATGCAGGCCTTAAACAAAGAATTTGATGGAGCTCTAGATCTTGCAATTATCATTTTCGAGGACAATTATGAAAAGAAGTTTCTTCATCAATTGATCTCAGGGCAGCTTGATATGGATCGACTCGATTATCTCGGGCGTGATAGTTTTTACAGTGGAGTAGCAGAAGGCAAAGTCAGTCATGATCGAATCATTAAAATGCTGAATGTCCATAACAATCAACTCGTCATTGAAGAAAAAGGTATTTACAGTGTCGAGAAATTCTTGATAGCACGTCGACTTATGTATTGGCAGGTGTATCTACATAAAACGGTCTTATCTGCTGAGCAAATGCTGATAGCATTGATGAAACGAGCAACCGAACTTGCGGGACAAGGAGTACAATTTGGGATAAGCCCTGCACTTCAGTACTTTTTTGGAAATAAAGTCCAAAAAGAAGATCTCGAGTCAAATGGCTCATTCATTCTTGAGAGATTCCTTCAGCTTGATGACTCAGATGTGATTCAAGCGATCAAACAATTCAGCCATTCTGATGATTTCGTTTTAAAGTATCTATCAAAAGGGATTCTGAATCGAAATCTTTTCAAAATTCGGATGCAATCAATACCGTTTGAACGTGACTTTTTAGAGAACACCCGTCAAAGCGTACGAGATACATTTAATGTAGATCACAGCTTGGTTGATTACATTTTTATCAACGGACGAGAAGACAATCAAGCATATGAGATAAATAATGGCGAAATCATGATTCTGAGGAAAAATAAAACACTGCTTCCAATGTCAAAATCTCTTGATTATGAGATGAATGGCAAAATAATTACGAAGTATTTTGTTGCTGGACCAAAAGAATTGTTTGCTCGTGCTCTTTGATTGTTGATAATTCATTCAAATTATGGAAAACACATGTACATATCGCCTTCAGGATATATCTTTGCGGCTGAATTGAAATAAGAGCATAACAACTCTTTAGATACTCATTTTCACTTTCATTCTCTTTTTATCAAAACCAAAACCAAATCCATTATGAAAAAGCTCAACGCACTCCTTTTGGGCGCTTGCGCACTTTTCGTGGCT
>JAHDHF010000036.1 GCA_020631455.1 Saprospiraceae bacterium | reverse complement strand
AGGCTGTCCGCAGTACGGTAGCCTAGCTTTTTTTCTGCTGATTTTTTAATAGAAACTCTTTCACGTTTTCTATTAAAAAATCAGCAGAAAAAAATCCGCCCTTCGGGCGCAGCTCCCATCCTTGGTGCAAACCGCTCTTATTCAGAAGGTTCGTCTACTCGACCAGCAAGATCAAGTAAAAACGCATATTCCATCGCCGTTTTTTTGTAGCGTGCAAATCGACCTGAAGCGCCACCATGACCAGCAGCCATATCTGTATATAAGAGCAGCGGCTTATCATTGCTTCTGCGCTCTCTGATTCGCGCTACCCATTTAGCAGGTTCCCAGTATTGTACTTGGCTATCATGCAGCCCAGTCGTGACGAGCATAGCAGGATAGTTTTTCGCTTCTACATTGTCGTACGGAGAGTAAGACTTGATGTATTCGTAGTAGATCGAGTCATTTGGATTTCCCCACTCATCATATTCGCCAGTCGTGAGCGGAATGCTTTCGTCAAGCATCGTCGTCACGACATCTACAAATGGTACAGCAGACAAGACGCCGCGCCACATTTCAGGACGCATATTGATGACTGCACCCACCAAGAGGCCGCCAGCACTTCCGCCATAAGCAAATAAATGATCTGTATCGGTGTAGCCTTTTTCTATTAAAAAATCACCGCAATCAATAAAGTCAGTAAATGTATTCTTCTTCTTGAGCAGCTTGCCATCTTCGTACCAGTGGCGGCCCATTTCTTCGCCTCCGCGGATGTGCGCAATCGCGTATATAAATCCGCGATCAAGTAAGCTTAATCGTACAGAAGAGAAGGTCGGCTCCATGCTGCTGCCGTAGCTTCCGTATCCATAAAGCAACAAAGGCGCGACGCCATTCTTGCGCGTTCCTTTTTTGTACACGAGCGAAATTGGTACTTGAGTACCGTCTTTAGCCCTTGCATACAATCGCTCTGATGCATAGTTGTCTATATCAAAATCACCGAGCACTTCTTGCTGCTTTTTGAGATCAAACTCGCGCGTCTTCATATTATAATCGAAGATTGAATTTGGTGTAACAAGACTTGTGTATCCGATACGGAGATTCTCCGTATCAAACTCAAGATTGGTGCTTGAATATGTCAAGTACGCATCTTCTGGAAAGTCGATATAATGCTCTTTTGAGCCATCATTGGGTATGATGCGCAGCTGTGTGATGCCTTTGATGCGCTCGCTCAGCACAAGATAATCATTAAAAATCTCCATGTCTTCGAGCAGCACATCAGGTCGATGTGCGACGACTTCTTTCCAATTGTCACGCGATGTCTTGTCGAGTGGAGCTTCCATCAAGCGGAAGTTGGGTGCATCAAGATTGGTGCGGATGAACCACTTATCATCGTAGTGTGAGATGCTATACTCGAGTTTGTCAGCACGATTGCGCGGCTCGAAGAGCGTCGGCTGCTCAAGCGGCGTATCAGCATTGATGTAGCGATACTCTTGTGTCAAAGTCGCATAGCTACCGATGACAATAAACTGTTTAGACTTCGTCTTGTACACGAATGTGCCAAATGTGTCGTCATTTTCTTCGAAGACTATGACGTCATCGCTGACTGGCATGCCGAGCGTGTGGCGCATGATGCGTACTGAGCGCAAGGTGACTGGATCTTTGACAGTATAAAACACTGTTTTGTTGTCATTTGCCCAGACGGCTCGACCAGTTGTGCCAGATATGACATCTGGCAGCATCTCACCTGTCTCAAGGTTCTTAAAGCGAAGTGTGTAAATGCGTCGACTCAGCGTGTCTTCGCCATAGACGAGCAGCTCATTGCTTGGGCTGACAGAACGGCCTCCGACTGCGAAATAATCAAAGCCTTCTGCAAGATCATTGACATCAAGCATGACTTCTTCGGCTGCTTCGAGCGACCCTTTTTTGCGGCCGAAGATTGGATATTCTTTGCCGTCTTCGTATCGCGAATTGTACCAGTAGCCATTATTAAAATATGGGACGCTTTCGTCTGTTTTTTTGATGCGTCCTACGATCTCATCGTAGAGCTCCTCTTGGAAGCCTTTGAGGTGAGCCATGCGTGCATCGAGATAATCATTTTCAGCATTGAGATAATCGATGACTTCTGGGTTTTCGCGCTCATTGAGCCAGTAGTACTCGTCGATGCGCGTATCACCGTGAATGGTGAGTTCTTTTGGTTTTTGGGCTGCTTTAGGTAGAGGTTTGTCAGCGTTGGTCATGAGAAGTGTTGATTCTGGTGGTGTTGGTTTTGGCTCTGATTGACAAGCTGCCAAAAGAAACACGATACTGAGAAGAAAGAGAAATCTATTGTTCATTTTGTGGGATTGAAGAAGCAAGATAAGCAGCGCCTGGCCAAGCGCTGCGAAGTGGTGGCGCAGCCAGATGCGAGTGCGCAGCACGAGCAGCCGAGCGAACAGCGAGCCACGTAGCATAGCGACCCGAAGCGACTGCAAGGAGCGAAGGGATGGCCCCAATTAAATAGCTCGTCTTGGATTGAGAATGTTGTGTGGATCGAATGCTTGTTTAACACCGCTCATCAAAAGTCGTTCATGCGTAGAGAGAGCGATGTCGAGGTACGGCGTCTGGACGCTGCCGATGCCGTGCTCGCCACTGATCGTTCCGCCGAGGCGGACGGTTTCTTCAAAGATTTCGCGAATGGCTCTGGGAAGTTCGTACTGCCAAGTTTGATCATCGAGATCATCGCGAAGGATATTGACATGGAGATTGCCATCGCCAGCGTGGCCGTAGCAAATTGAGCGAAATCCGTAGCGCTCGCCAACAGCTTTAACGTGCTTGAGCAGCTGAGGAAGTTGCGCTCGCGGCACGACGGTGTCTTCTTCTTTGTAGACGTTGTTGATTTTGGCAGCGTGGCCGACATTGGAGCGAATGCGCCAAAGACGAGCTTGCTCTGTGGCGGTATCGGCTAAAAGAATGTCGGATGGATCAAACTGCTCGAGAAGCTTGGCGACTTGCTCGGCGTCATGGTCGATCGCTGCTTGGAGATTAGCAGACAACTCGATCATTAAAAATGCTTGGCTCGCTTCGGGCAGCTGAAATGTCTCATCGAGATAACTGATCGAAAATTCGAGCGCAGAGCGTTCGATAAATTCGCAAGCCGTGGGCTGAATACCTTCTTGAAAAATGCGGGCGACAGCTGAACAAGCATTTTGGGCATCGGCAAAACCGACAAACATCAAGACTTGTTTTTTGGGCGGCGCGATGAGTTTGAGCGTAACCTCTGTGACGATGGCGAGCGTGCCTTCGCTCCCGACTAGCAAGCGCGTGAGGTCGTAGCCTGTGCTGTTTTTGAGCGTGCGTGCGCCTGTCTCGATGATCTCGCCTGTGCCCGTAACGGCTTTGAGGGCGAGGGCATTCTCACGTGTGCAGCCGTAGGCGACAGCTCTTAGGCCGCCTGCATTAGTCGCGACATTACCGCCGATATAACTCCAGCCTCGACCAGCAGGATCTACTGGATACAGAAGTCCGTGCTCGGCGACTGCGTTTTGAAGGACTTCGGTGATGACACCAGCTTGTGTCCTCACTTGCATGTTGGCTCTGTCGATATCAAGGATCTGATCAAAACGCTCCATGCTCAGCACAATGCCATTTGTTAGCGGTATCGCAGCTCCTGCTAGTCCGCTGCCGCCGCCACGTACGACGATCGGCAATTGATTGGCTGCACAGATTTTGACAATTGCGGCTATCTCTTCTGTATTGCTTGGTATCACAACCGCCAAAGGCAGCGCTGTGAGGTCTTCAGTTTGGTCGTGCGTATACTTTTCTTTGATCGCATCGCCAAAGAGCAACCATTGCTGACCGACGATTTCACTTATTTGATTGATGATGTCTTGGTCAAGCATTAGCTTTCCGCTTGGATGATGCGCTCATACAGCACGAAATCAAAATCGTGATCATTTTTTTCGTCTGCTTGATGTGATTCGCGGCTGACTTCTTTCCATTCAGCAGCTTCAAATTCTGGGAAATAGGTGTCGCCCTTGATCTCAGCCTTGACTTCTGTGATGTACAAGCGATCGCAGTATTGCATCGCTTGTGCGTAGATCTGACCACCGCCGATGATGAAGACTTCACTCTTCTCATCTATGTCATGAGCGGTGCTCAATGCTTCTTCGATACTGTGCGAAATGATTGTACCTGTCGCGATGTAGTACGGATCGCGCGTGATGACAATGTTGTTTCGCTTGGGCAATGGTCTACCGATTGATTCGAAGCTTTTGCGCCCCATGATGATTGTCTTGTTGATCGTCGTCTTTTTGAAAAATTTAAGATCAGAGGACAAATACCACGGCAGCTCTCCATCGACGCCAATCGCTCGATCGGGTATAGACATCGCGACAATAGCAGAAATAATCATATCGGGAATTTACAAGTGCTGGACGAAAGTACACCTCTCTTGATAGAATGAACTTGTGCGGCGGCATTTAGATCATCATCTTAGATATCAAACACAAACTCCTATGGAACAGAAATCAACACTTCTCGCGTATTTATTATGGTTTTTTGTCGGCCTTTTGGGTATTCATCGCTTTTATCTCGGCAGTACACTTTGGGGAATTATTTATTTGTGTACAGGCGGTTTATTTGGTGTCGGATGGCTCATTGATTTGTTTTTAATTCCAGGGCTTGTCAGTAAATACAATCGCGGAATTAGTGACAATCGATTTGCTTAGATATAATTATTTGTGGGCCATCCGTTTATTTAATTAATATTAAATAAACGGTCGCTATGCTTCGTGGCTCGCTGCTCGCTCGGCTGCTCACTTCGTTCGCATCTGCTGCGCACCACTTCGCAGCGCTTGTCCAAAAAAGGTTCAACAAAATAATCACATTTTAAAAAATAGTCTTCGTGTTTTATTAAAGAACGTTATCAAATACATAATTGTTATCGTATAAGAAAACGTGAAGAAATATGACGAATCGATTTTTAACTCCATTTCAGAAGTTTGTAAAAATTGAGAGTTTTAGCGGCATTTTGCTAATGCTCGCTACACTGCTTGCGCTTGTATGGGCAAATTCTCCGTTCGCATCATCATACTCAGACTTATGGCAATATGAAATAGGTTTTAGCTCAGAGTCATTTTCACTTAATAAACCACTTATCCTTTGGATAAATGATGGTTTAATGGCCATATTCTTTTTTCTTATCGGACTTGAGATAAAACGCGAATTATTAATAGGGGAATTAAATTCAATAAAAAAAGCTGCCTTTCCGTTGTTTGCTGCCATCGGAGGCTTAGGAATTCCAGTACTCGTCTTTTTCATTTTTAATTCCAATCCAGAAGCAAGCAATGGCTGGGCCATTCCAATGGCTACAGATATTGCTTTTTCACTAGCAATTTTAACCCTACTTGGCAAGCGTGCACCATTGAGCCTCAAAATTTTTTTGACAGCTTTTGCTATCGTAGATGACATCGGAGCCGTCCTTGTAATTGCTCTATTTTATACAGCAGAGGTGCAGTTTATGTATATTTTGTATTCGTTGATTCCGTTTGCTATTTTGATTTATATGGCGGCGCGTGGCTCGTACAATAAATATATTTTTATTCCACTTGCCGCTCTAGTTTGGTTCTTCTTTTTAAAATCAGGTGTGCATCCGACTGTGGCAGGTATTTTACTTGCATTCACTGTACCGATCAGACAAAAAATCAATATCCCTACATTGCTGCCAAGACTGGATACAATCGTCAATAAAATAAAAGCTGCGCCCGAATTACAATCACCAGTTTTATCAAAAGAGCAAATCAATGAAATTGATAATCTCGAAAGTTGGACAAGCTCAGTACAGTCGCCACTACAGCATTTGGAGCATAGACTTCATAGTTGGGTTGCCTACTTTATCATCCCGATTTTTGCTTTGTCAAATGCTGGCGTTGCATTTAATTCTGGCGTGCCGCTTAAGATTGGTCTTGTACTCGCGATCGCTGCTAGTTTATTTATTGGAAAGTCAATCGGAATAACGATATTCTCATATCTCGGAATTAAATCAGGACTTGCGGATTTGCCTGGTGATATTTCCTTTAAGCAGATACTCGGAGTCGGCTTCTTAGCAGGAGTTGGATTTACGATGTCAATTTTTATCGCCAATTTATCCTTTATGGATAATGCTCAGCTGCTTGATTCTGCAAAAGCTGGGATATTACTTGGCTCGTTTGTATCTGGACTTGTAGGCTACCTGCTTTTGTATTTTGCTGGAGTAAAAAAGGTTGAGTAAGTTTACCCTTGTGAGTTTTAATCAAGAAATTAAACTTTTAAAATCTCCTGAAACTTTATTTCAGGACCTCGAGCGGTATTCAAAAGATAAATGGTTTCCAAAATTCTATATTTCTGAGCGCACTGAGAATTCTGTTGCGTTTTCGCCTGCTTTTTCATTTAGCTTTATTTCTACAAGTTCATCCTTGCTAGCAAGTGATAGTATAATCGGACATATCAGCGGTAATAAATCACATATTTCATTTGAAAGGAAGCAGCCTTATATATTGCTTTTCGTCTGCGGATTAGCGAGCCTTTTAATTTTATTCGCGCAGGTAGAGCATGATGCGTTTTCGATACATATTGTATTGCGAATTATAGGATCTGTATTCATTGTTCTTATCCTATATCTCGTTTATAAATATCAACAAAATGATCTTCTCAAAAAAATTCTTGTCTTTTTAGAAGCAGAAGGATTTATAGAGAAAACTAGGTTTTAATACTGGCAATTTTTACTTCTTCCAAGACTTGTATGCTTCGGCATCTTCTAGGATGAAGTAGAGTTTGTCTACGTTGTCTCTATTTAATTTAAGGCGACCTTTGATAGTAACAAATTGATCCATTTTAAATCGAGGATGTCCTGGCTTCATCTCAAGCTCAAGGACGGTTTCGGGTCCAGCAGCTCCACAAAAGAAGCAGCTTGAATATTGATTTTTAGAAAGGATAATAAATTCTTTATCAAAAGGAAAAATGTAGCCTCTGATATAGACTTCTTTTCCTGCTAGTTTTTTGATTGACTCTCCGAAAGTGGGATACAACATGTACTCGTCGAGCTCTTGGCTGTATTTATCAGCAAACTCAACATCGGCGAGGTTTTCCCAAGTGATTTTTTGTTGTGCAAAAACTGCGAATGGCAAAAGTGCAAGACAAAGAATAAAGAGTGATTTGTACATAATCGTATCGAATGAGCCTACAAGAATACAAAGGTCGCGCCGAATCATGGCGTTAAAGTTGCTTAATGGCTGAGGGATGGAAGGTGTTGTCTGAACGAGCGCAAGCGAGAGAGTGCCGGACAGCCCGACCTGAATGGAGTGAAGCGAAATGAAGGGCAGCCCCAAATAAAAAATAGTTTCTTTGTGCGATGCGATATTTTGCTGTGATCAGCTATCGAGGGACAAACTACAGCGGCTGGCAGGTACAGCCTGACTCACCGAGTGTGCAGGAGGCGATCAATGCGGCGCTGAGTATGGTGCTGCGCGAGCCAATCTTGGTGACGGGCTGCGGACGGACGGATGCTGGCGTACATGCGCGTGATTTTGTTTTGCATTTTTGGACAGAGAGCGGGTTGCCGAGAGGTCTTGTGCGTCGATTGAATAAAATTTTGGATGATGATATTGTCATCCATGCGATGTACGCCATGCATGAAGAAGCGCATGCTCGCTACGATGCGGATCGGCGTCGCTATCGCTACGAAATAACGTGGGAGAAAAATGTTTTTAAGAATGAAGTGTCTTGGTATTTTCCGTATCCACGTCGACCAGATTTAGCTGCGATGGAAGACGTCGCTGATCTGTTGTTGAATTATGAAGATTTTACGACGTTTTGTAGACTTCACTCTGACGCAAAAACGATGATTTGTACCATGTACGAATCTCGCTGGGAAGAGACGGAGTCGGGTCTCATATATCATGTTGCTGCTAATCGGTTTTTGCGCGGTATGGTGCGCTTGATCGTCGGGACTTGTCTGGAAGTTGGGCGTGGTAAAATGACAATCGAGGAAGTCAAATCTGCGCTTGATGAAAAACGTCGTCTCAAGCGATCGATCAGTGCTGCTGCTTGTGGTTTGTCGCTAGTCGAAATCAATTATCCATATCAATTTGAGAATCGTGTCGGCGAGTGAACCGTTTGCCGCACTTTTACTGTTATAGCCACGCATGGAACAACAAGTCAATCAGATCGATTTCGCTTTATTTCGTCGAGTATTGGCTTTGGCAAAACCGTATCGAGCATTATTTGTAGCGAGTGGTGCGTTGGCCATTTTGATGGCGCCAGTTTCTGTGATTCGACCGTTTTTGATTCAATTGACTGTCGATCGGCACATTATCACCTACGATTTTGACGGCTTGGTCAGAATGCTGCTCATCTTATTTGGCGTTGTTTTGCTTTCGGGCTTGATGCGCTACGGCTTTATTTACATGACGAGTTTACTTGGACAGTCTGTGATCAAAGATTTGCGGATTCGAGTATTCGAGCACATCACGAAGCTGAAGCTGACGTATTTTGATCGAACTCCGATCGGGAAGTCAACAACTCGGACGATCAGCGATATCGAAACGATCAATTCTGTTTTTTCGCAAGGTGTCATTACGATTGTAGCTGATGTTTTGACTGTCTTGGTTGTCATTAGTGTGATGCTGTACACGAGCGTTAAACTGACGGTGATTTGCTTGCTGACTTTGCCGCTTTTGCTTGTGGCGACCTACATTTTTAAGGAGAAAGTAAAAGCTGCGTTTCAGATTGTGCGGACACGAGTCTCTGATATGAATGCATTCCTCCAAGAGCGAATCTCAGGAATGCGCATCGTTCAGATCTTCAATGCTGAAGAGCAAGAGTTCGAAAAATTTGACGAGATAAACTCGTCATACCTGAAAGCCAATCTTGATACAAATTTCTATTACGCGGTTTTCTTTCCTGTTGTCGAATTTTTGTCCGCATCTGCACTTGCGCTCATGATTTGGTGGGGCGCGCGTGGCATTTTAACAGGTGAGATTACACCTGGTGTTTTGGTCGCCTTCCCGATGTATTTGAATATGTTGTTTCGACCTGTGCGGATGCTTGCAGATAAGTTTAATACACTGCAAATGGGATTGATCGCTGCCCAGCGTGTCTTTAATATTCTTGATACGGACCTCAAGATCCAAGATAAAGGATCGATCAATGATGTCCAGCTCAAAGGTGATGTCGCTTTTGAGAATGTCGTATTCGAATACGTCAAAGGCGAACCCGTACTCAAAGATGTCAGTGTCAAAATAAAGCAAGGAAACACACTCGCAGTAGTAGGAAGCACAGGAAGCGGCAAGACAACATTAATCAATGTCTTAAATCGCTTCTATGAGATCAATGGCGGTCGTATCACGGTCGATGGTCGTGATGTACGTGACTACTCGCTCGATTTTCTAAGGAAAAACATGGTTGCTGTACTGCAAGATGTCTTCCTGTTTTCTGGTAGTGTTTACGAAAACATTGTACTTCGTGATCGTACAATATCTAAAGAGCGAGTCATAGAAGCAGCCAAAACAATTGGCGCACATGAATTTATCATGAAGCTCCCAGGCGGATACGAGTATCAAGTCCGTGAGCGTGGCGCGACATTGTCTATGGGGCAACGGCAGCTCATTTCCTTTGTGCGTGCCTTAGTTTTTAATCCAGCGATTTTGATTCTCGACGAAGCGACAAGCTCAATTGATCCAGAGACAGAGGCTGTCATTCAGCACGCGATTGAGACCTTAATCACAAAGCGGACGTCAATCATCATCGCACATAGACTCTCGACGATCAGGCATGCCGATCACATCTTAGTGATGCACAAAGGCGAAGTCGCTGAGTACGGAACGCCAAGCGAGCTCCTCGAAAACGAAGACGGGCATTACCGCCAATTGCATGATATGCAGTTTGCACAACTCGAAGTCTGATTCCTTCGTCGAAATCTCCTACCTTTGCCGCCGCTTAGCAGCATAAGCTGCTATTTTTTTGAGCTGACATTTTAAAAACTATTATGAGCGGACAAGCAATTACAATGCAGAATGGGGCACTCACAGTCCCAAATAATCCAATTATTCCATTCATCTCAGGAGATGGTATTGGTCCAGACATTTGGGCAGCAGCACAAAGTGTTCTTGATGCAGCAGTCGAAAAGGCTTACGGCAGCGATCGCAAGATCGAGTGGATGAAAATCCTTGCTGGTCAAGAAGCATTTGACCAAACAGGCGAATGGCTTCCACAAGCGACACTTGATGCAGTCGAAAAATACCTTGTAGCGATCAAAGGTCCATTGACAACTCCAGTCGGTGGTGGTATTCGCTCACTCAATGTTGCTTTGCGCCAGAAGCTCGACCTCTACGCATGTGTCCGCCCTGTACGTTACTTCGAAGGCGTGCCAAGCCCAGTCGTACACCCTGAGTATGTCGACATGGTCATCTTCCGCGAAAATACTGAAGACATCTACGCTGGTATCGAATACCTCAACGGTACAGAAGAAGTCGAAAAACTCAAGAAATTCTTGACAGAAGAACTTGGAGCTACAGGCATTCGCTTCCCAAATACAGTTTCGCTTGGTGTCAAGCCAGTTTCTGTCGAAGGAACAGAGCGTCTTGTACGCGCGTCAATCAAGTATGCGATCGAGAATAATCTCCCGAGCGTGACACTCGTCCACAAAGGCAACATCATGAAATTTACTGAAGGTAAATTCAAAGAATGGGGCTACGAGCTTGCAGAGCGCGAGTTTGGTGACAAGGTTTTCACGTGGGCACAGTATGACCGCATCGCAGCTGACAAAGGCAAAGACGCAGCCAATGCAGCACAATCAGCAGCACTCGAAGCAGGCAAAATCCTCGTCAAAGACGCAATCGCTGATGCATTCTTACAGCAGATTTTGACGCGTCCGCGCGAGTATTCAGTCATCGCGACACTCAACCTCAATGGCGATTACGTCTCAGATGCACTAGCAGCGACAGTTGGCGGTATCGGAATTGCACCAGGCGCCAATATCAACTACGATATAGGTCGTGCGATCTTCGAAGCCACACACGGTACAGCACCAAAATATGCAGGCCTCGACAAAGTCAATCCAAGCTCAGTCATCCTTTCTGGCGAGATGATGTTCCGCTATATGGGCTGGCACGAAGCTGCAGACATGGTCATCAAAGGTGTCGAAGGCGGCATCAAAAACAAGCGCGTGACGTATGATTTCCACCGCCTCATGGAAGGAGCCACACTCCTCAAATGCAGCGAATTTGGCAATGAGATCGTCAGCAATATGTAAGCGAATCTCCTAGTAGATTTTCTGACCGTCCATCGTAGCTTCGGCTATGGTGGACGGTTTTTTATTTTTGGGGGCCATCCACTCGCAAATGCTCGCGGTCGCTACCCCGACTACTCAGGGTTGTGCTACGTGGCTCGCTGCAACCCTGAGTAGTCGGGGTTCGCTCGGCTGCCTGCGGCATCTGCTCCTTCGTCGCACCACTTCGCAGCGCTTGTCTAAGATTTCTTAATATCTTAGAATTATAAAATATTCTGTATTCTTCTCTCTTAGATGCTCGTCTTGTTTTCATGCTCAAAACAAGAAACAATCAACACGTAAATCAAATAATTCAAAAACAACATGGAATTAAAATTCATAGAACACATTGAAGGTTTTCCTATTCCTGATGAAAAGTATTTTGATTACTTTGTAAATTATTTTAGCAAAGATCACATCTTAATTATGCTATCTAGAATCAACTTGGAGTTAACGCTGTTTTCAGGTCGGTGGAAACAAGCAAGTTGGCAAAAAAAGATTGCAGGTCACTACATAAAAGAACCAAATAACTTAAGATTGATATCTAAGTCACTAAGAATAAAAAATCAAAACACATTATTTAATAGAGTTTCTGTTTTGTATGCTATTGATAAGATATTACCAATTAAAGAGCAAAACAACACTAGATTGATTCAAGAAAAGGATATTGTTTTATTTTTCCTCTCTTTAAACAAAAAAATAAACAGAATTAAATCAACTTATGAAAGCAATCGCTTTGTGAAGATGGAGCTTCAAAAACTCCTACATCCTGAACCGTTTGTAAATATTTTTCATGTCGGGTTGATAAAATCAAAAGCGATTTTCAGCAATCAGAAATTGAAAATACTTTTCAAAGAATACGGACAGATAAACAGAATAAATTTTTCGACTATTAGAAGCTTTTCTCTTTCTGTATTGATGGGCCTTATTCAAAAGAACCCTAATCAATCTGTATTTTTATTTGAGAATGATATAGCTAATCAGATTGTCAATTTTTTCCAAAAGAAAAACTCCGCACCAAAACAACATGAATTTGATTTTTCCATTCTAAAATCGAAACCTTTATACAAAACAAAAAATGGAACCATCGCACTAGATATAAACTTCCTAGGCGAGTTTACAAACAAGTCTATCATCAATGACTTCTTTTTCAACTTCTTAAGGTCAAAATCAGTAAAAAGAACAAATTTAATGGCATTGATAGGAGGTGTATTTGAATCTGAAGTATGCTCGTACTGGGAGAGTGTATTTAAAAATAAATCAACTAGTGTTTATAAATCACTTGAAGGGTTAAAAATCAGATTGAGTGCAGGCGAAATTGAAATAGCGGATTTTTACTACAGACAGAATAATTTTGTTGCAATTGGTCAAATTAAATCGTCCGAAAAAAATATAAAAGACACATTTCGATCAACAGAAGAACAGGCAAAAGAAATACTTGTCGAAAAATCAGGACTAAAACAATTGATTGATACGATTCATCATTTCTCTAGTGATACTATAAAAAAAATAGACGCAGATTTACCTACGGAAAAACAACTTACAATATTGCCAATTTTGATTGTGGAGGATGATGCTATAGTCTACAGTGAGGGATATAAATTTCTCCAAAATAAACTTTTTAAAGAAGTAGAGAATATAAAGAAGTCGAGTCCGATAATCAAGAGATACAATTTCAAAAAATTACTTATTCTAAATCAATCAAGCGCTCTTAAATTTACTCTTCTAATTCGTAAAAGAGAACACGGAATCTTATCCATTTTAAGAGAATTCTCACGAGAAAAAGAACAAAATTTTCATTTTTTTATAGAGAATCACTTTTCCATATTCAATGAAGCCAACTATTTTATATTTCTTGAGGAATTGCCAAAATTGATGAGTGAGGTCAAACAGTTAGAAAACGCGTGAAGGATCGAAGGCAGTGCCCAAAGGGCAGATGCGAGTGTAACGAGCAGCCAAGCGAAGCCGCATGAGACGCTCGAGCGCAGCGAGGGCGGCTGTCTGCGGTGCACTGCGCGAGCTGCCGTAGAGCCTGACCGACAGCTCTGCTGGCGGCACGCCACAAAAGCAAAAATTGAGCGACATAAAAAAAGTATCTTTGTGCGCTCTAAAAACGCCACGCTTTGACTATGACGCGCTACACAGAATACGGCCAACTCAATTTACCAGAAATCGATCGTCAGATCGCTGAATTTTGGGAGCAAAACGGCATCTTCGAAAAGAGTGTCGAGCAGCGCGACGTCAAAAAGCCATTTGTCTTTTATGAAGGGCCGCCTTCGGCAAATGGACTTCCTGGTATTCACCACGTCATGGCGCGTACCGTCAAGGATTTGTTTTGCAGATTCAGGACGATGCAAGGCTACCGCGTGGAGCGCAAAGCCGGCTGGGACACACACGGTCTGCCGATCGAGCTACAAGTCGAAAAAGAACTGGGCATCTCAAAAGACGACATCGGCACCAAAATCAGTGTCGATGAGTACAATGCTGCCTGCCGCAAAACGGTGATGCGCTACACTGACATCTGGAATGATGTCACCAAACGCATGGGCTATTGGGTTGATCTCGATGATCCGTATGTGACATTCGAGAATGATTATATCGAGTCGGTCTGGCATCAAATCTCGCTCTTGCACAAGCAAGGCTACTTGTATCAAGGCTATACAGTGCAGCCGTATTCGCCAGCTGCTGGTACAGGATTGAGTACACACGAGCTCAATCAGCCAGGCTGCTATCGCGATGTCAAAGACACGTCTGCTGTTGCTCAATTTGTCGTTACGCGCAATGAAGCAAGCGAACAACTTTTTGACGCTGCTGACGAAGATGTCCGATTCATCGCTTGGACGACAACGCCTTGGACATTACCGAGCAACACAGCGCTTGCCGTTGGCAAGAAAATTACATACGTCAAAGTCAAGACGTTCAATCCGTACACGCACAAGCGCGTGAGCGTCATTCTAGCAGAAGACTTGCTCAGCAAATGGTTTAAAGCTGATCTCGAAGGCGGCGACTTCGCTGCTTTTGAAGGAGAACCAAGTAAGAAAATTCCGTGGGAGCGCGTCAAGACTTTCTCTGGACAAGAGCTTGATGGCATCCGCTACGAGCAGCTGTTGCCGTACGCTCAGCCAGAAGAAGGCGACGCCTTCCGAGTGGTGATCGGTGATTTTGTCTCAACTGAAGACGGTACTGGAATCGTCCACCTCGCACCTTCATTTGGTGCTGACGATATGCGCGTCTGCAAAGAAAATGGCATCGGCGCCTTGACGCTTGTTGATCTACAAGGTCGCTTTGTAGATGCTGTAACTGATTTTGCTGGTCGCTACGTCAAGAATTACGCTGACGAAGCCGACTACAAAAATGTCGATGTCGATATCTCAATCAAACTCAAGACTGAGAATAAAGCATTCGACGTCAGAAAATATTCGCACAACTATCCGCACTGCTGGCGAACAGACAAACCTGTCTTGTACTATCCGCTTGACTCGTGGTTTATCGAATCGACTCGCTCATCAAAGAGGATGGTCGAGCTCAATGAGCAAATCAATTGGAAGCCAGCTTCGACAGGAGAGAAGCGCTTTAAGAATTGGTTGGAGAATCTCAAGGATTGGAATCTCTCTCGGATGCGCTTCTGGGGAGTACCGCTTCCGCTTTGGCAGACAGATGATCGCGAGCAGACAATCTGCATCGGCTCAGTTGAGCAGCTCAAAGCAGAAATTGAAAAAGCAAATGCTGCTCTAGGTCTCAACCAAGATGTACCAGCAGACTTGCACCGTCCGTACATTGATGATGTCATCCTCGTGAGCGAAGACGGTCGCGAGATGCGTCGTGATCCTGATGTGGCAGATGTTTGGTTTGATAGCGGCTCGATGCCGTACGCTCAGTGGCATGCGCCATTTGAGAATGAAGAGAAATTCAAGCGCAACTTCCCTGCTGATTTTATTGCAGAAGGTGTCGACCAGACGCGTGGTTGGTTCTTCACGCTACATGCGATCGCAACGATGAATCACGATAGCATTGCGTACAAGAATGTCATCAGCAACGGTCTTGTCCTTGATAAGAATGGCGTCAAGATGTCAAAGCGCCTTGGCAATGGTATCGATCCATTTGAGATGTTTGATCAGCATGGCGCAGATGCGACACGCTGGTACATGATCTCAAATGCGCCACCATGGGATAACCTCAAATTTGATCCTGATGGTGTAATGCAGGTGCGCCGCAAATTCTTCGGGACACTACACAGCACGTACAGCTTCTTCGCCTTGTATGCAAACATCGACGGCTTCCATACTGGCGAAGCAATTATTCCAGTAGCGGATCGTCCTGAGATCGATCGTTGGGTTTTGTCTAAGCTCAATTCATTGATCAAAGTCGTCACAGCTGAATATGAAAACTACGATGCTACGAAGGCAGCTCGCGCAATTCAGCAGTTTACTGACATCGAGCTGAGTAATTGGTTTGTCCGTTTGAGTCGCCGCCGTTTCTGGAAAGGAGAGTACGGCACAGATAAAAAAGCTGCTTACCAAACGCTGTTTACCTGCCTCGAGGCAATCGCTCGCATGATGGCACCGATCTCGCCATTTTATGCTGACCAATTGTATCGTGATCTTCACTCTAGCAGCCAAGCCAAAGAATCTGTCCATCTAGCAGCATTCCCAATTGCAGACGAAGTACTTATTGATCTCGACCTCGAAAAGCGCATGTCGTATGCTCAGCGTTTGTCTTCGATGGTCTTATCGCTCCGCAAACAAGAGAATCTCCGCGTGCGTCAGCCGCTGGCTCGTATTATGGTTCCTGTGCTTGACCCACAGATCAGAGAACATATCGATCTCGTCAAAGATTTGATATTAAGTGAAGTCAATGTCAAGCAGCTTGAATATCTCGATGATGCGAGCGGCGTACTCAACAAAGAGATCAAAGCAAACTTCAAGACGCTTGGACGTCGATTTGGTAAGCAGATGAAAGCTGCTGCAGGGCAAATTGCTGCTATGACAGCAGAAGATATCGCAGAGCTTGAAAGTAAAAACAGTTTTGCCTTGCAACTTGACAGTGGCGAAGAACAGATCACGCTTGATGATGTCATCATCACGACTCAAGATATTCCAGGTTGGCTTGCTGCTACTGATGCTGAATTGTCCGTGGCTTTGGATATCACATTGACAGATGATCTCAAAGCAGAAGGCTACGCTCGCGAAATAATTAACCGTGTACAGAACCTTCGCAAGGATTCTGGACTTGATGTAACTGATACGATTCATTTATCAATCGAGCAGCATGAGGCACTTCAAGCAGCAATCACTACTTTTGGAGATTATATTAAACTCGAGACGCTTGCTGACTCACTCTCTACACCAAGTGAACTCAAGGACGGAACTGAAATCGAACTCCCAGACGACATTACGCTCCACATAGCACTCAAAAAAGCATAACACTCTTAAGAAGAATACAACATGGCTGAAGAAAAACAAGTAGAAGAAAAAGCGACTGAAACTCAAGAGAACCAAACAACTGAGGAAACGACAACTCAAGCAGAAACGCCCGCTATTAATATTCCTAAAGTTGTTGATGAACCTACTGCGCCGGCTCCTAAGGCTAAACCTAAGCGCAATGCAATGAAGATCGCTGTTTTCGCAAGTGGAGAAGGTACAAATGCCCAGCGGCTTGTTGAATTTTTCAGAGGTGAGTATGGTCGAGACAATGGAGATGTTGTCTTGATCGTGACATCAGATCCAGAGGCTGGCGTTATCGCTCGCGCAGAGGAGCTCAAAGTCGAATGCCTCGTCATCAACGAGAAAAAATGGACTGCCAAGAAAAGCATCTTGAAAGACCTCCAAGATCGTAAAATCGATATGGTTGTTTTAGCCGGTTGGTTGTGGCTTGTACCAGAAGTCATGGTCGATGCGATGCCAAAGCAAATTATCAATATCCATCCTTCGCTTCTGCCAGCTCACGGCGGCAAAGGCATGTATGGCATGCACGTACACAACGCCGTCAAAGAAGCAGGCGACACGCGCACAGGCATCACGATCCACTACGTAGATGAAGATTATGATGCTGGTGAGATCATTTTCCAAGAGCAATGCCCAGTTTTATACGAAGACTCACTCGAAGACATCGCAGCACGCGTCCAGGTCATGGAGCACCAATATTATCCATTGATCACATACAGAGTAGCTGACAAAATCCGCGAAGCAAAAAAAACCGCAAAAAAGAAAAAGTAAAATCGAAATACTTTGGGGCATCCGCTCCTTGCAGTCGCGGCGGGCTGTACGCAGTACGGTAGCCTAGCTTCATAAAAAAGACCAAGCATTTTGCTTGGTCTTTTTTATGAATCCGCCCTACGGGCGCTGCTTCCATCCCTATGCCAGCTGCTATCATTCACTGAGAGGACAAGTGATGGGAAGGGGCGCGTAGCGCTCACGAACGACAGTGAGTGATGAGCGAACAGCGAAACCCTGGAACAGCACGGTGCTGCGAGCTAAGCGAGCAGCATGGCCCAAAATTGCATTCTCCTTCTCTCCTTGTCAGTCTGCTGACAGGCTCTCATCAAAATATCTTAGCGCGAATACTCATATTTGATCGATGCGATGGATTCTGTTTCTTATTTGTGTTTTCGTCGGGCAAATGTGTTTTGCTCAATTGTATCGCCCTGCTGCGACAATGCAAACTGGTCAAATCGAATTAAAGCTCTTTAATAGCATCTACACGCAACAGCGTGATTATGGTACGTTTGGCAAGCGAAATGACACCTATACATCCATGTATCTGCAGGGCTTGTACGGCATTAATCATCGCGTGAATATCGGACTTGATGTAGTCGCTCAAAGCGTCACACTCAGAACAGATAAAGGTGACTTTTGGACTTCTCTTGGATTTCAAAATCAAGAATCAATTTGTCCAAACGGGAGTTTGTGTAGCAGCCAACGTGCTGCTGCTTTTAGTTTGATCGGTCCGAAAGTGCGATTCATGCCGTTCGAGAAAATACCTAACCTCAGCATACAGCAAACGGTCTTTTTTCCTGTGCAGCAAAAGGTGGGAGATAATATCATCTTATTCCCGCAGATTTTTTATGATTTGATGTTTCGTACTAGCACCAAGTTGCCGATGCAGATCTTCGTTGAGACATCTGCTTGGATACCACTAGACAAGCAGGTCGATCCTTCTCCATTTGTCAAAGTCTTTTATAGCATCTTCCCTGGCGACAAATGGACCATTTATGCTACGGCTTCATTCTTGTATGAATATGGTTTTGGTGTCAAGTACAGAATTCTTCCCAATTTTGAACTCGAAGCCCTTCATACACGCTATATACCTGGAGGTGATTTTAAATACGCCAAAACATACACTCTTAATCTAGGACTTCGTTACGTCATTAATCAATGAAATACTTCTTTCTCGTTCTATTGAGTCTGCCCCTTGCGCTTTTTGCTCAAACTGACATTTCTGTCAGTAATCCTGAGCTTGATGCATTCTTGAAGGACGAGCTCAAATTTGATGTACCGACGATCAGCGTCGAGCAGCTGAGCGAGATGAAACTTGACGACATCTACCTTCTGGATGCGCGACCCGAGGCTGAGTACAATGTCAGCCATATCAAAGGAGCGCGTGTGATTGGGTATCCTGCGATCAGACTCAAAGCAAACACAAAGGACATTCCAAAAGATGCTACCATTATTGTCTATTGTAGTGTAGGCGTTAGGAGCGAAAATATCGGCCGCCGCTTGCTGAAACTCGGTTTCAATGATGTCCGCAACCTGTACGGAAGCATCTTCGAATGGGTCGATTGCGGCCTTCCTGTTGTCAATGCTGATCAAGAAGAAACCCAAAACATTCACACATACAATAAACATTGGTCGCAATTTGTCAACCGCGGCAATAAAGTCTGGTAAACAACCTTTATGAAATCGTACTTCAACCCAAAAGATCTAGCAGATTTCGGCACCATCGGAGATTTTCAGAAGCCGCTCGCAGATAAGTTCTTCGATTATTACGGAGAAGTCTTCAAGGAAGGTGCGTTGACCCAACGCGAAAAATCGCTCATCGCTCTAGCAGTAGCGCACGCCGTACAATGTCCGTATTGCATGGATGCGTACACCGAAGATTGTCTGACCAAAGGAGCAGACGAAGAAATGATGATGGAAGCCGTACACGTTGCAGCAGCGATCAAAGGCGGCGCAACACTCGTCAATAGCGTCGCCATGGTCAACGAAGTCAAAAAGCGCACGATGTAAATGGGAGTTAAGCAACGCACCCAATCACTCAAACGCCGCCAAGCTGATCTTGCCGACACGTTTATACAGCTCCAAGTACTCAATGGCAAGCATGGTCACGCTGTAGATGGCATTCCGCAATTTGTAGAATCGATTAAGCCACATGGCTTTGATCCGCTTCTTCCGACAGGGATTGATATTTTTCAGCTCAACATTGGCAAAATGTGCAATCAAACTTGCGCACATTGTCATGTCGATGCAGGACCAGATCGCAAGGAGATGATGACTCGCAAAGACCTCGAGCGCTGCCTCGAAATTATTGCAGAGCACAAGATCCCGATACTTGACATCACAGGTGGCGCGCCAGAGATGCATCCAGAGTTTCGATGGTTTGTGAGCCAAGCCTACAAGCTCGGTACACAAGTGATCGATCGCTGCAATCTCACGATCATCATGGCCAATCCGAAGTATCGAGAGTTGCCCGAATTTCTAGCAGCTCACAAGGTCAATGTCGTCTCGTCACTGCCCTATTTTTCTGCCAGCCGTACAGACAAGCAGCGCGGCGATGGCGTATTTGAAGACTCAATCGCAGCACTCAAATTGCTCAATGAAGTCGGCTACGGACAAGCAGATAGCGACCTTCAGCTCGATCTGGTATACAATCCAGCAGGCGCATTTCTACCAGGCGATCAAGCCTCACTCCAAGCAGATTTCAAGCGGCAGCTCAAGCGCCGCTACGATATTGACTTCAACAATCTTTACGCGATCACAAATATGCCGATCAGCCGCTTCCTTGATTATCTCATCGAGAGCGACAACTACACAGACT
>JAHDHF010000192.1 GCA_020631455.1 Saprospiraceae bacterium | reverse complement strand
TCCATACTGCGAGCGGTGAAGTAATTGTCTTCTTCCCAGATTTCTGTCAGCGCTTTGCTGCGCGGCAAGACATCATTTTTGTGCTGGGCAAACATCTTGAGCAGCTCGGCTTCTTTTGGCGAGAGTTTATCTTCTTGTCCGTCGAGCGATAGAATGCGCAGCGGATAATTGAAATGGAATTTTCCGATTTCGAATTCTTTCTGCTGACTGCGCTTGCGGATTTGCTGACTGCGCTTGAGGATCGACTGGATGCGATAGACGAGTTCTTCGGAGTTGAATGGCTTGACGATGTAATCATCGCCGCCTTCCTTAAATCCATTGAGCACATCTTCTTGGAGATTCTTAGCTGTCAAGAAGACGATCGGAATGTCTTTGTCTGTATTACGGACGTCTTTGGCGAGCTCAAAGCCATCTTTCTTTGGCATCATGACATCAAAGATGCAGAGGTCAAATTCGCCGCTTTGAAATTCTTTGTATGCTGCCTCTCCGTCACGTGCGAGCACGACGTCGAAGTCGCTCATTTCGAGATACGATTTGAGTACATCACCGAGGTTGAGTTCGTCTTCTGCGAGTAGAAGTCTAGGTTTTGTCGTTGCCATGTTAAAGTCTTTATAATGTTAAAACCAGCAAATGTTAAAATCTGTACTGCAAATAGTTTGCTAAGATTGCGTTTGGCGCAAAGGAAGTTGGATAATAAATGTGCTGCCCTTGCCTTTTTCGCTATTGACATCGGCTGTTCCGCCAAGCGCATCGACGATACTTTTGACGTAGCTAAGCCCAAGCCCAAAACCTTTGACGTCATGACGATTGCCTGTATGCTCACGGTAGAATCGGTCAAAAACACGCTTTTGCACATCAGGGCTCATGCCTTGACCTTTGTCTGAGACCGAGAGAATCAAGTTTTCGCCTTTGTTGCGCGTCGAGATCATGATCTCTGGCGATTCAGGCGAATATTTATTTGCGTTGTCGAGCAGATTGTGGATCATATTGGTCAAATGGACTTGATCTGCGTCGATCTCAAAATTGCTTGCTTGAAGTTGTGTAGTGATCGTGCCACCGCGCTTCGTGACTTGCAGCCCAATGTGCTTGCTCGCATCTTGGATGATTTCGTGGACATCACAAGGCTCGATCTTGAGCTTGAAATCATCTTTGTCAAGTGAAGCGATCTGAAGAACTTTCTCGACTTGCTTATTCATGCGAGTATTTTCTTCTTTGATCATATTGATGAACTTCTTGACTTTGGTTTCGTCAGAGATCACAGAAGGATTTTCGATGAAGTCAGCTGCAAGACTGATTGTTGCGATCGGCGTCTTGAACTCATGTGTCATATTATTGATGAAGTCAGTCTTCATTTCTGAGACTTTCTTCTGCTTGAAAATCGTAGACAAAACATAGGTAAAGCAGCCGACGACAATCAAAACGCACAGAATCGTTATGAGAATATTGAGCAAAACCGTCTGTAAGACATAATTTTTCTTGCCAGGAAAGTGCAAGAACAACATCCCTGGCGGATCAATATCTCGCTCAAAAAGCAAAGCGCTGTAACCAGAGTTGATGAGTGTTTCGCGGAGTTCTTCTTTGGGTAGTCCTTCGAGCGTTTCGCAGGCGTCTTGCCCGTAGAAGTTGAGGAAAGTTTTCTCCTTGCGATCATAAATGCCAAAGAGATAATCAAGTGAGATGCCTTGTCGGATCAACTGCTCTTGGACAAGTTCTTCCACATGAGCAGGGTCGATTCGCTGACTGAGCGGCATGCTTGCAAGCGATGCAACACTGAGTTGCTTTCTAAATGCTTCGACTTGAGCCGTTGCATTTGAGAATGAAGGTGTTTCTGCTTCGTTGAGCTTGATGGTGAGGCCTTGACCAAATGTTTGTCCGTCAGTGCGTTGGAGGCCGCCGATCATCCCTTTGCCGCTTGTTCCAGAAAGCGTTGTTTGACTCATCTTGAGCGAAACAAGATCATTGACGCGGGCGCGCTCCTCTTCTTCGAGTGTTTGAGCGGCTGCCACCAAAGCGTCGGACACGCCTTTCTTAAATCGAATATTGTTTTCTTGATACGCATTGACGATCCAATATGCTTGCAGGCACGTCAAAACACCGATCGAGAGAAACATCAAGATCGCGATCAACCATAAAGTACGTCGTTCTAAATTTTGCATCGCTACTAACCAAAGGTAAGTGAGCAAGTATTGCGAGAGCTTCTTTTAACCACAGATTAACGGCTTGACCATACTGTGACAAGTATATTTGCTCACGTATTATCATTGTTTTACTCAAATACCAAACGCGATGTACAGATTCTCTATTCTCCCATTTTTGAGCTTAGCATTTATGATTGCTGCTTTAGCTCCTACACTTTCTGCTCAAAAAACTGAGCAAAAGAAAGTCATCATCATCGAGCAAACAACCGATGAAAACGGTGAAACAAAAATCGAACGACGTGAATACACAGGCGCCGAAGCAGATGAATTCATGAATAAAGAAGGTGACTTACTCAAGTTCAAACTTGATGAGAAAGAACTTGACAAAACGCTCGAAGACATGAAAGGTCGCATCAAGATCTTGACAGATGGCTTTGAAGGCGAGATTAATCTCAACGGGCTCAAGGATCTTGATCTCGAAGGTCTCATGAAAAATTTCAAAGGCTTCGAAGATCTCGAGAAGATGATGCCTGAGCTCGAAGGCGAGCTCGAAAAGCTCCTAGAAAGTATGCCTGGTCTTGAAGATTCTAAAAAATCGAAGAAGACGAGTTTTTCTATAATGAATTATGACTCGCAGGATGACAAACCTTTCCTTGGTGTGTACACAAAAATGCGCGAAGGTTTTGATGGATTGTACATCTATAAAATTGTCAAAGGAAGCGCAGCCGAAGCAGCTGGCCTACAGCGAGGCGATTATATTCTTTCGATCAATGGCGTAAACATGACGTCGCCAGAAGCGCTCAGCCAAGCAATCAAAAGCAAAAAAGTAGGCGATAAAATCAATGTCCAGATCAATCGCGAAGGCAAAGCCCAAACAATCAGCGCAACACTCAAAACATATCAAAAGCCAGAATGGAGCTATAAGAAAAAAAGCGACTGTGGTGGTATGAATAAAATGGCAGAAGACTTCATGCGAGGTCGCGGAAAATACCGCATAAAAAAACGACCATGCACACCTAAACAATACACCTATCTCGGTGTCACAATCTCTAATACTGAAAAAGGCGTACTCGTCGGTCGAGTAGAAGATATGTCTCCAGCAGCAGCTGTCGGCATCCAAAAAGGCGACATCATCACTCGAGTGAATCGTACACGAATTACTGATGTCGATCAACTTATTGAACA
>JAHDHF010000191.1 GCA_020631455.1 Saprospiraceae bacterium | reverse complement strand
CAAATTCGGGATTATGGCATGACCTTTGGCTTAGGTATGCCAATCGCGGTTCGCAACGGCTTACCATCCTTCCTAAACCTAGGATTTCAAGTCGGGCAACTCGGCCACCCAGATTTAATCACCGATACATATTTTAAAGTCAACCTTGGCTTTATGCTCGGCGACAACTCTTGGTTCTACAAACGCAAATACAAGTAACACGAACACGACCTAACTTATTAACCTAAACTCTCACAGCCATGACGTACACACGATCAATTTACAGCGCACTTATGTTGCTCGCTTTTGGTATGTTGAGCATCCAGACAGCTACAGCACAATGTGCAGACTTCTCTGCCTACCCAGGAGGCAAAGACGAAGCAGAAACAAAACACGTCTTGTACCGTGACCTCGTCGGTCAAGGGCAACTTGACAAAGCGTATGAAATGTGGGCTGATCTTTATAAGCACTCTCCAGGTGGCAATGAATACCACTTCGTAGATGGCATCAAGATCACAAAGCACCGCATCGAAAAAGCTGCTACTCCAGACGAGAAAGCTGCGATCTACAAAGAACTCATGTCGATCCACGATCAGTATGTCGAGTGCTACGGTACCAAGAAGCTCAAATCACTTGGTGGCAAAGCTCAAAAAGGACAATTGATGGCTCGCAAAGCATCTGATATGTATGATGCGTTCACACGCCTCGGTGTCCAAGTAGACGTCAACACTATGTACGCTGCATACAAAGCTGCTGTTACAGAACAAGGTGACGATTCTGGCTACTACGTATTTGGACCGTATGCATATTCAGCTGTGACAGCTTTTTCTTCAGATGCTATCGACAAAGGCGAAGCTCGTGAAGTATACAACACGCTTCTTGCAATAGCTGACAACAATATCGCCAATCCAAAAGATGATGCGACACTAAAGTATTATCAAGATGCAAAAGCGACAGTTCAGTCTACGTTCAAGCCTGTAGAAGCCTACATCTTTGATTGCGACTACTTCTATCCGCAGTACAAGCAGATGTATGACAGCAATCCAAATGATCGCGAAACATACAGAGAGGTCTACTCAAAGCTTGTCGGCTACGGATGTGACAAGAACGATCCGATGCTTGCTGAGATCAAAGGAAAAGATGCAGCATACATAGCGCAAGGGAAAGCAGAAGCAGCAGCAGCAAATGCAGCAAATGCTCCAACAGCAAATAAAGCAAGCGAGGCCTATAAAGCAGGCAACTACTCAGAGGCCGTCAAACTCTACAAAGTCGCTATCGGTGAGACTGATGATAACATGAAGAAGTCAAAGTACGCATATGCAGCAGCTCAGATCGCTTACGGTAAGCTCAAGCAATACTCTACTGCACGTAGCCTCGCCAACGAAGCAGCAAAGTACCGCAGCGGATGGGGTGAGCCATATCTCCTCATCGGTCGTATGTACGCATCAAGTGGTCGTGCTTGCGGACCAGGTACAGGTTGGGACAGCCAAATCGTTATCTTCCCAGCACTTGATATGTGGGCAAAAGCGAAACGCGTCGATCCATCTGTAGCAGGAGAAGCAAACAAGCTCATCGGCAAATACAGCGGCTACCTTCCGTCAAAATCAGATGCCTTCATGAAGAAGAAAAAGAAAGGTGACAGCATCCGTATTGGTTGTTGGATCCAGACGACTTCTACAGTTCGCACAAAATAATCAATCGTCGATATCACCCCCTGTGATATTTTCCCGGCGGAGTTGTCCTAGTGGCAGCTCCGCTTTTTTTATTGCTTGAATGACGATGGGCCATCCCTTGCGCTCATTTCATATCGCGCTGCGGGTCGCTATGCTGCGTGGCTCGCTATTCGCTCGGCCGCCTTCATTCCCCCTGAGAATTCGGGGTTCATTGCGGCGTCTGGCTGCGCCACCACTTCGCAGCGCTTGTCCGAGAAAGAAATGTTTTTTCAATTATCTAAAAAACCTGATAACGGGAACTACATTGCGATTTTGTACGTATTTTATTGTACGTATGAACTCTAAACTTACATTATCAGTCAATCAGCTTGTCATAGAAGAAGCAAAACAGTATGCGAAGTCAAGTGGCAAAAGTCTATCAAGCATTGTCGAAGAATATCTCAAATCGCTGACGTCAGAAGAAAAAATAACGAGAAAAAAAAGAACGCTTAAAATCGTACAAGAATTAAAAGGCTCAGTAAAGCTGCCAGAAGATTCTACTACGTACAAAGAGCTGCTTCAAGATTCACTCATTGAAAAATATCTAAGCGAATGAAAAAGATATTTTTAGATTCAGATGTCCTCCTTGATTTATTACTTGACCGAGCGCCTTTCTCTGACGACATTGCTACATTAATTGAAGATTCTATAGAATCAAATGTGGGCTTGTTTACTTCTCCAGTAAGCATCACAAACATCAATTACATCATCAGCAGACTTGAAAATCAACGAACCGCAAATTCTAAAACAAAAAAGATTTTAGAAATTGTACGAATAGAAAATGTTGGTCAAACAGTAATTGACCGAGCATCAAATTCTAAGTTCAAAGATTTTGAAGACAGCGTCCAAAATTACTGTGCTGCTGAAGCGAAACACACTACACTCATTACTCGCAATACAAAAGATTATAAACAAAGTGAGTTGTCCATTTTTGCTCCAAAAGAATATCTAGCAAAAATGAAAAGTGGATAAAATTTTCATCACCTAAGACAAAACATTGATTTATGAAAAACACTCTTATTCTAGCAGCATTGCTTATTTTCATTTCTTGTAGCGAAAACGAATTACATAATCAAGATAATAAAAATACCGCCCCTACTTTAGTTGAGACTACAAGAGACACAACGATTTATAAAGTTGTTGAAGAAATGCCACGCTTTCCTGGCTGCGAGCATTTGCCACAAGATGAGCGAAAACAGTGTTCCGATAAAAAATTATTTAATCATATTTACAAAAATATAAAATATTTTCAAACCATAGAGAAGCAGGCAGCTTAGTTACTCAATTTATAATTGAAAAAGATGGCTCAATTTCTCATGTCGAAATAATAAAAGGACACCCACAAAATATGATAGAAATTTTAGAAAGCATGCCAAATTGGATTCCTGGAAAACAAGATGGAAAAGCCGTTCGTGTTCAACAGAGTCTTCCGATGAAATATCAATACGAACAATAACAAATTGACAATTACTTAAATTCCATAAACTCAGCAAGCACTCGTTTTATTAATTCCTGTTCGTAGCCTTTATTAAATAAATAGGTCTGCGTTTTTTGCCAAAGCTTGTAGTTATTCTCGCTATTTATTTCAGAGATTTTTCTTTGAGCAAGGTGTCGGATATTGTCGAGATAAATATCATCTTCGATTTCTGCCATTCCTTTTTT
>JAHDHF010000190.1 GCA_020631455.1 Saprospiraceae bacterium | reverse complement strand
CTGCCCCTATACATCGGGAGCTGCTTGGACAAGCGCTGCGAAGTGGTGCGCAGCAGACGCGACGATGAGTGAAACTCAAGGAGCGGCCGAACGAATAGTGAGCCACGAAGCATAGCGACCCAAAATGAGCGTAGCGAATGTAGGGATGGCCCATAAATCTTATCAAAAACAACACATTGATTTTTGCGACATTTGCAAGATGCAGATCGTTACACTCACGACTGATCTTGGTACGGCTGACCATTATGCAGCAGCCGTCAAGGGCGCGCTTCTCTCTGTAGAGGCGCAGCTCAATATCATCGATGTTACGCATCAGATTCCTGCACATGATTTGACGAGTGGCGCCCATGCTCTCAAAAACACCTACGGCTGGTATCCGCAAGGCAGCATACATATAGTATTGTTGCAGACGATGTATGCAACTGATTGTCGCTTACTTGTGTTTAGGCGAGATGGGCACACCTTTATCGCTCCAGATAATGGCGTGTTGAGCCTCGTCTTCGTCAACGAACTCGCGCTCGATGTACAAGCAATTGCCTACACATGTGATCATGTTTCGCCTGTTGTGCCAGTACTAGATGAAGCATTGCGTGTTGCACTTGGTCGCGAGCCGATCCAATACCAAATCGAGCAGCCGTCATCAATTGAGCAGCGATTTGCACGGCAACCAGTAGTCAATGAGCACTCAATCAGAGGTGTGATCAGCCACATCGACACTTTCGGCAATGTGATAACAAATATTCCGAAAAAGCTCTTTGAGCGCATCGGTCAAGGCAGAGCGTACACCATACAATATGGCCGCCATGACACGATCAATACGATCAGCACAACGTATGCAGATGCTGCGCCATCCGAAGTTCTCGCATTTTTTAATTCAAGTCAATTATTAGAAATTGCCGTCAATCTCGGTCATGCTGCTGAATATCTCAGCCTAAAAAAACACGATGGAATTATTATCAATTTCATCGGACCACTTTCTATTAAAAATGAACTGTAAATAATTATGATTAAGCGAGTTGTCTGCTTGGCATTCCAAGAAGGAAAAGGAGAGGAATTTCTTGACATTTTTAATAGAAAAAAAGAAAAGATCCGTGCTGTCGAAGGCTGCTATCACATGCACTTGACGCAAAGCGTCGATCAGCCAGATACATTTATGACGATTAGCTATTGGCACTCAGTAGAAGATCTTGATGCATATCGCAGCTCCGATGTTTTTCGATCGACATGGCCCGATGTCAAAGCCATGTTTGCTGCACCGCCACAGGCTTGGTCACTCGAAGTGATTGACGCACCAGCTGAACCACCACCATACATTTATCGTTCGCTTGATTGATCTTCAATCATTATGATTCATCCACTGACGTACGTCAATTCTGTCGAGGAAATACAAACTCGCATCCAATCGCTTCAAGCTGACAAGGTCGCTGTGCTTGTAGACACCAATACAGAGCAGCATTGCTTTAAAGAAATCGTCTCAGCTCTCCCGCAAGGCAGCCAAGTCTTTACTGTTCCAGCTGGCGAAGAAAGTAAATCACTTTCGACAGTAGAAGCTCTGATCGAAAAGATGAGCCGAGCTGGCTACAGTCGTCAGAGTCTTTTGATCTGTCTCGGAGGCGGTGTCGTGACTGATCTTGGCGGCTTGGTTGCTGGATTATTTCATCGCGGCATTCGGTATATGCATATCCCAACGACGCTCCTTGCACAAGTTGATGCCGCCATAGGAGGCAAGAATGGCGTTAATGTCGGAAAGATCAAAAACATAGCAGGACTGTTTACACAAGCAGAAGATATACTTGTCTGGCCCTATTTGCTTCGCACCTTGCCGCAGCGCGAGCTCATTAGCGGCATGGCCGAGACAGTCAAACACGCGCTCATAGCAGACACTGGACTATGGGCGCAGCTCCAGAATGCTGATCTTGGCTCGCCGAAAATAGCGGTCTCAACCCTGCGGAGAAGTGCTGCCATAAAAATGGCTGTCGTCAAAGAAGATGTCAATGAAAAAGGGCTTCGTAAAGTCCTCAACTTTGGGCACACGCTCGGGCACGCGATTGAAGCATTTATGCAGCTCAACAAAACGCCAATCCTACACGGTGAAGCCGTCGCAGTCGGGATGATGGCAGCCGCAGTGCTCAGTCGAGAGATCAGCAATTTTGCTCCAGCAGCCTGCACAGAAGTCATTGCGATGCTCAAGCGCAACTATCCGCTACCGACAGTTAGCCAGCGCGATGCTCAAGCAATCGTTGCGCTCACCAAGCGCGACAAAAAACTCGAAGCTGGAACCGTCAAATTCGTTTTGCTCAGTTCCTTCGGACAGGCAGGATTTGGCTACGAAGTGAGCGATGAGCAGATGCTCTCGGCTCTAGCAGAAATCGGAATGATACAAGCAGCATGAGCCCAGAGCGTCATGCGCAGTTGATCCGCGATGCTGCTTTGCGACTCGGATTTCAAGCAGTTGGATTCAGCAAGGCTGAACGACTTGACGAAGAAGCGCAACGACTCGAAGAATGGCTCAATCGCGGCTATCATGGCGAGATGAGCTACATGGAGCGGCATTTTGAGAAGCGTGTCGATCCTCGGCTGCTCGTGCCAGGAACGAAGTCTGTCGTGACGCTCCTCTACAATTACTACACGCCGATCAAGCAGACGGACGAGTCCGCGCCCAAGATCAGCCAATATGCATACAGCGAAGATTATCACTACGTCATCAAGCGCAAGCTCAAAGAACTCTCTCAAGAAATCCGCAACGAGATCGGCGATGTGCATGGTCGCGTCTTTGTGGATTCGGCGCCAGTGATGGAGCGCAGCTGGGCGGAGCGCGCTGGTCTCGGCTGGATCGGCAAGCATTCGCTCATTCTCAATCGTGAGCGCGGCAGCTTTGCTTTCATCGCAGTGATGATGCTCGACATTGAGATCGAGCCCACTCAGCCGACGCACGATTATTGTGGTACATGCACGCGCTGCATCGATGCCTGTCCGACCGATGCCATCGTCGGAGATAAGCTCGTCGATGGCAGCAAATGCATCTCCTACTTCACGATTGAGCTCAAGGATCAAATCCCAACCGAAGTCAAAGGTCAATTTGAAAATTGGATGTTTGGTTGCGACATCTGTCAAGACGTCTGCCCTTGGAATCGCTTTGCTCAGCCACACAATGAGCCTGCCTTTGAGCCCAAGCAGCAGCTCCTCGACATGACGCGCCAAGACTGGATCGATCTGACCGAAGACGTCTTTACAGATATATTTGATCGCTCACCTGTGCAGCGCACTGGCTACGAAGGCCTCAAGCGGAATATCCGTTTCTTAGAGGAATAAAATGATGGGCCATCCGCGCGGCAATTGCCGCGCGGTCGCTAT
>JAHDHF010000189.1 GCA_020631455.1 Saprospiraceae bacterium | reverse complement strand
TTGAAGGCGATGTCGCCTATGTTTTTGGGCGGCTTGACTGCTCGTGCGATGAAACTCGTCTCAAACATTCGACCACTCGGCTCTGATGTGCAGGAAACGTATCCTGCTCGAATTGCAGATGCACTTGGTCTAGGAAATCATCACTACAAATCGAAGACAATCGGAGCTGCTGCTATTGTAGAGTTTTTACCGTCTGTGGTTCAGAATAAGCTCCAATCACCTATTGAGTCGTGGCATGATGTCGATGCAATTTTGGCTTTGATCGGCTGCTTGAGATATTCTCAAGGTATTCATCAAGAGATCGGCATCGAGGCCGAAGGCTGTATCATCATCTGATTACATTTGTAAATGCAATCGCCGCTATCGTATTGGGATGAATTTGCTCACGTTCGTTTGCTTCTCGGACGATTGTTGCTTGCGATGGTTGCGTTTACTGCGGTTCGTCTTGGATTTATCTGGTATAATGCGGCTTCGTTTTCGCCATTGGATTCTGCTACTATTTTAAATTCTGTGGTTCATGGCTGGCGCTTTGATGTTTCGGCGCTTGCTTACGTCAATGCGCTTTTTGTTGTGCTGAGTATGCTGCCGATTCAATCGCGTAGTAAACTCTGGTATCAGCGAATGCTGTACTTTGTTTTTATCAGCTGCAATGGTGTCACGCTTGGTTTTGAGCTGATGGATGTCATGTATTTCCCGTTTGCGTTCCGGCGTACTGGATTTGGCGATTTTGGCATGGCAGGCGACTTTTTTATGATGCTGCCAGAGTTACTTGTTCAATTTTGGCCGCTGATTGTCTCATTTATACTTCTACTCGGCATACTTTCTTGGGTTTATCTGAAATTTCTTTGGCTCGATGAACATGACAAGCAGAATCGCACATGGTTGCAGATCAGCATTTTTGCACTTGGTTTAGCAGCATTGCCGATATTGATGCGTGGCGGATTGCAGCTTCGTCCCTTAATGCCGATTGCTGCAGCAGAAGTCGTCGCATCGCCTAAGCTGATGCCGACTGTGAGTAATACAACCTTGACCTTGATTCATTCTGTTCAGCAGACGAGTTTGGAGATTCCGACTTGGTTTAGTGATGAAAAACTCGATCAAGCATTTGTACCGACCATTGATGTACAAGCAGCAGACTCGTCTTTGCTCGTTCAGAATGTCGTCATCATTGTGCTTGAAAGTTTTGGCGATATTCAAATATCACGCAATGTAGATGGCGTAGAATTGACGCCTTTTTTAGACAGCTTGCTTGAAGAAAGTATACAATGGGAATTCTCTCGAAGTAATGGCTTGAGAAGTACAGAAGGCATTGTTTCAATCGCTACTGGTATTCCGCGCTTGATGGAGCAGCCGTTTTTGTTTAGTCGCTACCAAACGAATCAATTTGAATCTCTTGCTACTCATCTCAACCCCCTTGGCTACGAAACACTTTTTTTTCACGGCGGAAATGCAGGAACAATGGGTTTCGATCAATTTGCAAAAGCTGCTGAATTTGATCATTATTTAGACCGTGATGATTTTGAAAAAAGTTCAATCGAACCAGAAACCTACGATGGACAATGGGGCATTTTTGATGAACCATTTTTTCGTTATGCAGCAGATTATTTAAATAATTGCGACACGAATTTTGCTGCACTTCTCTTTTCTCTAACGAGCCATTATCCATACACAGTACCGACTCAATATGAACGACGCTATCCGAATTTAAAAAAACACGCTCGAAGCATTCGGTATACAGATGACGCGCTACGAGTATTTTTTAATCAATTAAAAAAATCTGAAAAATTTGAGAATACTGTTTTCGTTTTAGTAGCAGATCATGTCGGAGAAAGCAGTGATGCTTCGCCGCTTTCACTCGAAGGATATTCTATTCCGTTAGCTTTTTATTTCCCGAATAAAGATGTCGATATAATTCATCAAGCAATTGTACAACAAATTGACATTCTACCAAGTGTATTATCAGTTTTAGGAATAGAAAAAGAGATATTTGGATTTGGTCAAAATGTATTTCAAAAAAATAATAAGCAGCCACATATTGTTACTTATGAAAGTGGTTTATTTCAAGTACTTGATTCTACACATTTGACAGTTTTTTACGGCAATTCGTACAAGCCATTAATGCGATTTAAATACCAGGATGACAAGGAGCTAGAGAACAATTTAATACCAAGCCAAACCGATAGTGTACATTCGCACCGTCGCGAACTCCAAGCTCGCGTACAAGCACATCACAGAGCAATGGTCAAGGCAGCTTTAACTGCGCAGCGCTACAAGAATCTGAATGAATAAAAAGCTACATATACGCTTTATTATTAACCCAAAATCGGGTGTTGGCTCAAAGGCTAGGCTGCCAGATATGATCGAAAAGCTCCTTGACCAAAGCAAGTATACTTACGAAATCTCCTACACAACTGGACCTGGCCACGCTACAGAACTCGCTCGCGATGCAGCTGATAAAAAAATGAGTATTGTCGTGGCTTGTGGCGGCGATGGCAGTGTCAATGAAGTCGCCGCAGGCTTGATTGGATCAGAGACACGACTTGCGATAATACCGCGAGGATCGGGCAATGGTCTCGCTATGTATCTCGGTCTTGGGCGAGGAGTCAAAAAAGCCTTACGTGCGATCAATCATGGCCGAACTGAGCAAATAGATATTTGCTATATGAATGATCGTCCGTATATCAATATGGGCGGTGTTGGGTATGCCGCTTTAGTGGCGTACAAATTAAAATCAAGCAAACTTCGTGGCTTTATTGCGTATGCAAAATTTGCCGTCGAACAAGCCTCATGGTTTAAAGGACGCGAAGTCACCGTCACTGCCAATGGTGAGACAAAAAAATTTAATACCTTCTTAATTGAAGTCGCTAATGGAGCAATGTTCGGATATAATGTAACGATTGCTCCAAAGGCAAAATTAAATGATGGTTTGCTCGATGTTTTTCTAGTGAAATATCGCCCGCGTTGGCGTATTATTTTATCGCTTGCTCTTCGTTGGCCATTTAATGTGCTGCATAAAAGCTCACTGGTTAATTATTTTAAAACCGATCATCTCAAAATAGAAATGCACCAAGCAACACCCTATCACATGGACGGCGAAGGCGGCATTACACGACACACAGTTGAGTATCGAGTTGCTCCTAAAGCGATCAATATAATCGTACCAAAACAGTGCAGGGTCTTGTAATAATATTCGAATTCTTTCGGCTCAAGGATGGAAGGTAGTACGTAGTAGCTGCAAGCGAAATGAAATAAAGCGCAGCAGCCGAGCGCAGCCACATGAGACAGCTGCTCGTATTTTCGACAGGGAAATTTTAATAATAACCGAGAGAATTTGGGGGCGTCCGCTCACTTCGTTCGCGGCGGGCTGTTCAGGGTTTCGTGTACTCATCACTCGCAAGCTCGTGAGCGCTACGCGCCCCTTACCATCCCTACGCCGAT
>JAHDHF010000188.1 GCA_020631455.1 Saprospiraceae bacterium | reverse complement strand
TGGTTGAACTTGAATTCCATCAAGTTCAACCATTTTTTTTGTCAAATTGACAAGCACGTTTTCTATTGAATTATTGAGTGTAAATTCAATAAAAAACACGTCATCTTTTTTTTGAGTAATGGACTTGACTTCTGCTTCGCTTAATTCAATTGCTTGTTTAAATAACTCAAGCGTTTCGTCGGCATATTCACTCGCATCATCACTTGTGAAGAGAACACTCCCGCATAATGCATTAACAAGTGCCAATGTTTTTTGCTGAGCGAATGTTAGCTTATGATCTTTTTTTCTTAGAATAAATACGTCAGGATCATTCAAAAACATTCGCTTGTCGAGCTGCCAGCGTAGTAACGTGCAACGGAGCGATTCAACTGTGCTAAGTCGCTCTTTGCTTCGCAGCCATCCAAGCATAGGTGTGTCCCAGCCAAGACTCACATCTGGCCCGATGCGACAATACTCAGTTCTGCCAAGAGCCGTCCCCATTGGCACGCCACAGAGCAAAAGCTGTACATCTCTCCCGACGACTGAGCGAATAAAATCAAGTGCCTCACTCATCACTTGACCCCGAGTTTTTTGATCTCGCGGCAGCATCGCTACTGCGTATAAAAAGTCGAGCTTTAATATTCGAAAACCCCATTTTTGAGTCATCGTCAACAAAGCAGCTGTCAGATATTTTTGCACTTCTTGATTGTAATAATCAAGGACGTAAAACCATCCGCCCCACATTGGTATGTAGCCAGCTTTGACAGGTTTTCCTTTCGAGTCTTTGAGCAGCCAATCTTTATGTTGCTTGAATGTTGCAGATTTATTTGAGACAACAAATGGCGCCATCCACAAACCTGGCGTGTAGCCTTTCGCTTTGATCTCTTGACAAAGCGCAGCAGGTTCTGCTCCAAGTTTTGGATTGATCGTCATCCAATCGCCGACATGAGCTTGCCAGCCATCGTCAATCTGAAATGCGATTTGAGCGCCTTGAGGAGCTGAGCGTTTACGCTTTGCGTAGCCCGTGAGATCTGTACGCAAAATATCAGCAGTAATCTTCGTGTAGTGCCGATACCAACTCGTGTATCCAAGTAGTCGATCGGCTTGCGGCCGCTCGACATCCATCAATTGAGCAAAAGTATCGTAGGCGACTTCTGGCTCTCCGACCATCAGCAAAATATCCATTACCGGAAACGAATGATCAAGTACAAAACCTTCGCAATCCTTTCGGATGATCATGCGCTTGCGCAGCGTGTCATGCTCAAAGACCGTGTAAGCAGTCCGCTCATTCAGTGAAGCCGCCAACTCAATGAGTCCATCCTTGCGAGAGATATGTGTGTACGCCCATGAGTGGAGTTTTCCTTGTTGATTTGGGTATTCATAGAAGTATTGATCTCCAAAAGGCGTGAGCCATTTTTTGGCAAAGCCACGCGTCGGCTGCTGTACATCGCGTATGTGATGTTCTCGACATTGCGACCACGATTGAAATCCATTACACAAGACGCGCTCATCAGCATCGTAGCTGTGCGTGCATTCAAGCGTCAAAGATTTGATTTTGACTGGCTGCTTGGGATGCAGCGTGAGCCGAAGGCGGCGCGGCACACGACCATGTCGTACCTCGTAGGTTTCGAGCTCGCAGGTCACATACAGCTCGTCCAAAAACGTCGTGTCACCCACTTTGAGTTGCACAGATGTGTCATCATATTCCAATACAGCCTTGAGTACTTGCATAGCAGCGGATGGTTTCTCGTAAGTTTGCACAAAATCGTCAACTTATGACAACTCAAGCACCATCTCTCAACACATTCAACCCAGAAAGCAAAGGCGTCAAAAAAATGCTCGCCACTATGCCGACGTGGAAAATGAAATTTTTCATGATCGCTAAGCTGCCCGGTGCGTGGTTTATGGGTGTGCGGATCGATCACATCACACCGCAAGATTGCAAAGTGTCGCTGCCGATGGGCTGGCGCTCGCAAAATCCATTTAAGAGTATCTACTTCGCAGCACAAGCAGCTGCAGCTGAGTTGAGTACAGGTGCACTCGCACTGGTCGCTACTCAAGATCGTGGGCCGATCTCGATGCTTGTCGCAGATATGCAAGCGACCTTTATTAAAAAAGCAACTTCACGTACGACATTTCATTGTGTGGATGGCGACAAAATACTTGATGCAATACAAGCAGCCATTGATACAGGCGAAGGCCAAACCGTCACAGCCAAAACTGTCGGTGTCCAAAAAACGGGAGAAGTCGTTTCTGAGTTTTCATTTACGTGGTCATTTAAAGTCAAGTCCAAGCGCAAGAAATAAGCTCAATCTTTTCTTAATAGAAAAGCAAATGAGAAATTGGGGCTTCCCCGTCATAAAAAATCTCCTAGGGTAATTCTCTAGGAGATTTTTTATTGCGGGTCGGGCTATGCGCAGTACGGTAGCCTAGCTTATTATTTTCTATTAAAAATAGAAAACAATAAGCCGCCCTTCGGGCGCTGCTCCTATCCCTATGCCATCGTAGCAGTATTTAGTCCTTTGGCCAGATATGAAAAACAAGAAGCGGGCATTGTTTTTCAAAAACAATTTTGTGAGTTGTGCTTGATAATAAGAATTTTTCAAGAGTCGATTTGTCTTGCCTATTGACTATAATGAGACCGTCGAGATTGTAGTCATGCACGTATTCAAATAAGCCATCGACTATTGATTCATTTTCTACAATGTCAATTCTTGCTCCATTGAATTTTGTAGCAATATCTTGCCGCATTTCATCGTAATCATAATCTTCTGCTTCTCCTCGGATATGTACAAATTTCGGTTTAATCGAAAGTGTATTAAGCAGCTCTTGACTTTTTATAATTACATCATCAGTTAAGGTATTCCAATCACTGCCAAATGCCATTGCAGTGATTGGACTATTATTATAATTGCTCGGAATAAGCCAAACTGGGCAATGAGCTGATTTAGATAAAGATGTCGACACTGTACCAAACAATCGATCGAAAAACGTAGTAGATTGAGCTGTGCCAGAGACAAGCATCGAGGCTTCCTTTGATCGATTAATTAAAAATGGAGCAGCAAAGCCTTGATGTGTTTCGATTTTGCTTGGCTTATTCTTAAGATTGGCGTCAGATACGATTTGTTCGAGTTTATCTTGAAAATGACTATGATCTGTGAGCACGGGTTCGTACGGATGGGTCGCACTTGTATGCGCAGCCAAATTATAAACATGTATAACATGAATATCTAAATTGAAATACGAAGCTAAGCGATCTGCAAATTTTAATAATACTTCAGATCCGTTTGTCAAGTCGATTGCGACTACTATTGGTTTAGAAAACATATTCGTTTGAGGTTGCAAGAAGTATTTGTTCTTTTTATAAGTTGCTTCTACATCATCAATAAATCAAGTTTTACGATGAGTATTTTTGGACAAGCGCTGCGAAGTGGTGGCGTAGCCAGACGCGACATAGAGCGAATGCTCTAGGAGCGGCCGAGCGAGCAGCGAGCCACGTAGCATAGCGACCGCGACGAGCGTGCGAGGAGCGGATGGCCCA
>JAHDHF010000187.1 GCA_020631455.1 Saprospiraceae bacterium | reverse complement strand
TTGGCTGAGGGATGGGAGCAGCGCGAGCCTGCGAGCGGACGCCGAGCGAAGTGAAGGCGGCTAGGCTACCGTACTGCGGACAGCCCGACCACAGCTATGCTGTGGGCAGCCCCAAAAAAACACAACTAATTTTGAAGCGATCTAAATAAATACTTCTTCAACATGTGTCATCAACTCAAATCCGTCGTAGGCTGTTTGGATAGTACATTTGCGGCATTGCCATTGCGGCACCACTACAACGATGCATTATGACTTGGCTCATTCGCCTTTTTACATCATCTATCGGCCAAAAACTCATTATGAGTTTGACGGGATTGTTTTTGATTACGTTCTTGGTCGTTCACTTAGTTGGTAACCTTCAGTTGCTCTACGGCGATGGCGGGGCAGCCTTCAATATCTATGCTGAATTTATGAGCGGCAATCCGTTGATTAAGTTCGTCAGTATTGGATTGTATGCTGGTATTTTACTACATGCGATACAAGGACTTGCGATCAAGCTCTACAACAAAAAAGCGCGCGGACAAGGTTATGCCAAAACGACAAGCGCGCCGAAAGTCAAATGGTACGCTAACCAGATGGCAATACTCGGGATCATTATCCTTGCATTTATCATTGGTCACATGGCGCAATTCTGGTTTCGAGTCAAATTTGGCTCAATACCGACGACGATGATCGATGGTGTCGAAGTCGGAGACTTGTACACAGTTGTCTCTACTGCATTTGATCAGCTTTGGATAGTGATCTTGTATGTGATTTCATTGATTGCTCTTGCATTTCACTTGCTGCACGGATTTGGATCAGCGTTTCAGACTCTAGGACTTAATCATGTAAAATACACGCCAATCATCAATGGTGTAGGAGCTGCAATCTCTATCCTCATTCCACTTGGATACGCAATTATCCCAGTGTATATGTTTTTGACATAATTGCTCATCACTCATCTAACTTCTAAGAATAGACTATCATGACGACACTCAATTCGAAAGTACCAAAGGGAGATCTCTCAGATAAGTGGACGAGCTATCGCTCAAAAATGCCGCTTGTCGCACCAAACAATAAACGTCGTATCGACGTCATTGTAGTCGGTACTGGTCTAGCAGGAGCATCAGCTGCTGCTACGCTCGGCGAGCTTGGCTACAATGTCAAAGCATTTTGCTTTCATGACAGCCCACGACGTGCTCACTCTGTAGCAGCACAAGGCGGCATCAATGCAGCTAAAAATTATCAAAATGACGGCGACAGCGTTTTCCGTTTATTTTATGATACAATCAAAGGTGGTGACTATCGTAGCCGCGAGGCAAATGTCCATCGCCTAGCAGAAGTCAGTGTCGATATCATCGATCAAGCAGTCGCACAGGGTGTGCCTCTCGCTCGTGAGTATGGTGGACTTCTCGCAAACCGTTCTTTCGGTGGTGTACAAGTTTCTCGAACATTTTATGCGCGTGGTCAAACTGGTCAGCAGCTTTTGATTGGTGCTTATTCAGCTCTTTCTCGCCAGATTTCTCTTGGTAATGTCAAGATGTACAACCGCCATGAGATGCTTGATCTTGTCAAAGTTGATGGCATCGCGCGCGGAATCATCGCTCGTAATCTGTTGACAGGTAAACTTGAGCGTTTTGGTGCTCACGCGGTTGTACTCGCTACTGGCGGCTACGGAAATGTCTTCTACCTCTCTACAAATGCAATGGGAAGTAATGTTTCAGCTGCTTGGAGAGCGCACCGTCGCGGAGCATTGATGGCAAATCCGTGCTTCACGCAAATACACCCAACATGTATTCCTGTGAGTGGCGATTATCAGTCAAAGCTGACATTGATGTCGGAGTCACTACGGAATGATGGTCGTGTATGGGTACCAAAGAAGAAAGAGGATTGCAAAAAGCATCCAAATGATATTCCTGAAGAAGATCGCGACTACTACTTGGAGCGCATCTACCCTGCTTTCGGAAATCTTGTACCGCGTGATGTTGCAAGTCGTGCAGCCAAATATGTCTGTGATGAAGGCCGTGGCGTTGGCTCAGGTCTTGCTGTTTATCTCGACTTCAAAGATGCGATCAACCGCCTAGGAGAAGATACGATCAGAGGCCGCTACGGCAACCTCTTTGACATGTACAAGAAGATCACCGATCAAGATCCGTACAAGCAGCCGATGATGATTTATCCAGCTGTTCATTATACGATGGGCGGCCTTTGGGTTGATTACAACTTGGAAACGAATGTCAAAGGTTTGTTCGCTATCGGTGAAGCAAACTTCTCTGATCACGGCGCAAACCGCCTAGGAGCTTCGGCTCTCATGCAAGGTCTTGCTGATGGATATTTTGTTCTTCCGTACACAATTGGAGATTTCCTCAGCACACAAATACGTGAGCCGAAAATTGAGACAAATACGAAAGAATTTGAAGAAGCGGAGCAAGCAACTGCTGATCGTATCACAAAGCTGCTTTCGATTCAAGGTAAGCAATCAGTCGAAAGCTTCCACCGCCGCCTCGGTAAAATCATGTGGGATTACTGTGGAATGAGCCGCAGTGCTGAAGGCTTGACCAAAGCACGAAAAATGGTGCAAGAGCTGCGAGAAGAATTCTACAACGACGTATTTGTACCTGGTTCTGCAGATGAGTTTAATCCAGAACTCGAGAAAGCATGCCGCGTAGCTGACTTCTTCGAGCTCGGCGAACTCATGATCGTCGACGCGCTTGATCGTAACGAATCATGTGGCGGTCACTTCCGCGAAGAATACAAATCTCCTGAGGGCGAAGCCGAGCGTAATGATGCTGATTACACATACGTTGCTGCTTGGGAGTTCAAAGGAACTGGCGCTGATCCTCAGCTGCATAAAGAAGAATTAATCTTCGACAATGTCGAATTAAAAACACGTTCATACAAATAAGCTTCGCGAGCATCTAAAGACAAGGAATTATGAAACTGAATCTAAAAGTCTGGAGACAAAAATCATCTGCTCAAAAAGGAGCACTCGAAAACTATCAAGTAGAGAATGTCAGCGAAGACATGTCATTTCTTGAAATGATGGACGTACTCAACGAGCAGCTTGTACATGAGCGCAAAGAGCCAGTCGCATTTCCGCATGACTGTCGTGAAGGCATCTGCGGCACATGCGGAATGATGGTCAATGGCCGCCCGCACGGACCGATGCAAGGCACGACAGTTTGTCAATTGCACATGCGCTCATTTAAAGATGGCGATACAATCGTTATTGAGCCATTCCGTGCCAAAGCATTCCCAGTGATCAAAGACTTGGTCGTCGATCGCTCGTCGTTTGATAAAATTATTCAAGCAGGTGGCTATATCAGTGTCAATACTGGTCAAGCACAAGATGGAAACTCAATTCCAGTAGAGCGCGAGCTCTCACAAGAAGCTTTTGACTCAGCGACCTGTATTGGTTGTGGCGCTTGTGTGGCAGCCTGCCCAAATGCCTCAGCGATGCTCTTTACTTCAGCGAAAGTTTCTCATCTTGCACTTCTGCCACAAGGCGATGTCGAGCGCAGCAAACGCGCACAAGAGATGGTCGCTAC